>NZ_JBHXJG010000168.1:0-16314 GCF_042723425.1 Streptomyces sp. NPDC058375
GGCCCCTCCGCCGTAACCCTCAGGCGCGGTAGATCGACTCCACCTCGTCCGCGAAGTCCTTCGCCACCACGTTCCGCTTCAGCTTCAGCGACGGCGTGATGTGGCCCGCCTCCTCGGTGAACTGGGCGGGAAGAATACGGAACTTGCGCACCGACTCCGCCTTGGAGACCGCCGCGTTGCCGTCGTCCACCGCCCGCTGCACCTCGGCCAGCAGCTCCGCGTCCTCGCGCAGCGACAGGGCCGTCGAGCCGACCGGCTTGCCGTGCTCCTCGGCCCAGCGGCCCAGGAACTCCTCGTCCAGCGTGACCAGCGCGCCGACGAACGGGCGGCCGTCGCCGACCACCATGCACTCGGCGACCAGGGCGTGCGCGCGGATGCGGTCCTCGATGACGGCCGGGGCGACGTTCTTGCCGCCCGCCGTCACGATGATCTCCTTCTTGCGGCCGGTGATCGCGAGGTAGCCGTCCTCGTCGAGCGTGCCGATGTCCCCGGTGTGGAACCAGCCGTCGGCCAGCGCCTCGGCCGAGGCCGACTCGTTCTTCCAGTACCCGGTGAACAGGTGCTCGCCGTGCAGCAGCACCTCGCCGTCGTCCGCGATCCGCACCACGGAGCCGGGCAGCGGCTGGCCGACCGTGCCGATCTTCGGCCGGTCCCACGGGTTGAACGCGGTCGCCGCACAGGTCTCGGTCAGCCCGTAGCCCTCCAGGACCGTGAAGCCGATGCCCCGGTAGAAGTGGCCGAGCCGCTCGCCCAGCGGGGCGCCGCCGGAGATCGCGTACTCGCCGCGGCCGCCGAGCACCGCGCGGAGCTTGCCGAAGACCAGCTTGTCGAAGAGCTTGTGCTTGAGCTTCAGCCCCAGGGCCGGGCCCTGCGGGGTGCTCAGCGCGCGGCTGTAGGCGATCGCCGTGTCGGCGGCCCGGTCGAAGATCTTGCCCTTGCCGTCCGCCTGCGCCTTGGCGCGGGCCGCGTTGTAGACCTTCTCGAAGACCCGGGGCACGCCCAGGACCAGCGTCGGCCGGAACGAGGCCAGCTCGTCGGTGAGGTTCTTGATGTCGGGGACGCAGCCGAGCTTGATCGGGGCCATCACCGAGGCCACCTCGACCAGCCGGCCGAAGACGTGCGCGGCGGGCAGGAAGAGCAGCACCGAGCACTCGCCCGTACGGAACAGCGGCTTCAGCCGCTCCACCACGTTGCCGCACTCCGCGAAGAAGCTGCGGTGGGTGAGCACACAGCCCTTGGGGCGGCCGGTGGTGCCCGAGGTGTAGACGATCGTCGCCGGGTCGTCCGCCTTGGCGCTGCGGGCGCGCAGGTCCATGGTCTCGTCCGAGACCTCGGCCCCCGCCTTGCCCAGCGCCTCGACCGCGCCCGCGTCGATCTGCCAGACGTGCGCCAGCTCCGGCAGGGCGTCCCGTACGGAGGCCACGGAGGCGGCGTGCGCGTCGCTCTCCACGAGCACCGCCACCGCCCCGGAGTCACCGAGGATCCACTGCACCTGCTCGGCGGAGCTGGTCTCGTACACCGGCACGGTCACCGCGCCCGCGCTCCAGATCGCGAAGTCCAGCAGCACCCACTCGAAACGGGTGCGCGACATCAGGGCGACCCGGTCGCCGGGCTGCACGCCCGAGGCGATCAGCCCTTTGGCGGCTGCTCTCACCTCGGCCAGGAACTGGGTGGCGCTGACGTCCGTCCAGACGCCGGCCACCTTGCGGCTCATCACCGCGACTTCGGGATGCTGAGCGGCATTGCGGCGGATGAGATCCGTCAGGTTGCCGTCCGTCGGGACCTCGTACAGGGCCGGAAGGCTGAACTCGCGCAAGACTGCTGCTCCTCATCGGGCTCCGGTGCCACGGCTCTGTGTGACGCACCGGCTGCGGTCCAAGATTGGCGGGTGCTCAGTGGGGTGAGCACGACTGGACTGCCCGGACGTTACCCACCGGTACTCGGTTCCGGATAGGGGGTTCCGGCCAGATGTCTTATGCATCACACATATAAATGGCCCTTTCGCGCACAGTAGTCCACTGCCGTCCCGACGTGGAAGTAACCGCAGGTCCGGACGGTCTACCAGGGACGGAAGCCGCCCTCTAGGGTGATCGCATGCGAGGCAGCGAACCGGACAGCCGGACCCCGGCCACCAGGCCGACCCGGATCCATGTGGTCAGCGACGTGCATGGCAACACCGAGGCCCTGGCCCGCGCCGGGGACGGCGCCGACGCCCTGATCTGCCTCGGTGACCTGGTGCTCTTCCTCGACTACGCCGACCACTCGCGCGGCATCTTCCCCGACCTGTTCGGCAAGGAGAACGCCGACCGCATCGTCGCCCTGCGCACCGCCCGCCGCTACGAGGAGGCCCGCGCCTTCGGCCGCGAGCTGTGGGCCGGCCGCGACCGCAACACCGAGATCCTCGGCGCCGTACGCAAGCAGTACGCCGAACTCTTCGCCGCCTTCCCCACTCCGACGTACGCCACCTACGGCAACGTCGACGTCCCCGACCTCTGGCCCGAGTACGCCCGCCCCGGCACCACCGTGCTCGACGGCGAACGCGTCGAGATCGGCGGCCGGGTCTTCGGCTTCGTCGGCGGCGGCCTCAAGACCCCGATGAACACCCCGTACGAGATCAGCGACGAGGAGTACGCCGCCAAGGTCGAGGCGCTCGGCGAGGTCGACGTCCTCTGCTCGCACATCCCGCCCGAGGTCCCCGAGCTGACGTACGACACCGTCGCCCGCCGCTTCGAACGGGGCAGCACCGCCCTGCTGGAGGCGATCCGCACCACCCGCCCCCGGTACGCGCTTTTCGGCCATGTTCACCAGCCGCTGGTCCGCCGGATGCGGATCGGCACCACCGAGTGCGTCAACGTCGGCCACTTCGCCTCGACCGGAACGCCCTGGGCGCTGAGCTGGTGAGCGCGGGCGGCCGGGCCGTGGACCGGAGCGCTCCGGGCACGCGATAGCCTGCACAGCGGCAGGCTCCTGCCGACAGCGACCGGTATCACCGCACTGGAGGGCCACGGCGATGGCTGAACACACCAGCTCGAGCATCACGATCGAGGCGGCGCCGGCCGACGTCATGGGCGTGATCGCCGACTTCGCCCGCTACCCGGAGTGGACCGGCGAGGTGAAGGAGGCCGAGGTCCTCTCCACCGACGACCAGGGCCGCGCCGAGCAGGTCCGCCTCGTCCTGGACGCCGGAGCGATCAAGGACGACCACGTCCTCGCCTACACCTGGACCGGCGAGAGGGAGGTCAGCTGGAGCCTCGTCAAGTCCCAGATGCTGCGCTCCCTCGACGGCACCTATGCGCTGGCCCCGATCGGCGGCGGCGAGCGCACCGAGGTCACCTACCGGCTCGCCGTCGATGTCAAGATCCCACTGCTCGGCATGATCAAGCGCAAGGCCGAGAAGGTCATCATCGACCGCGCCCTCGCCGGTCTGAAGAAGCGCGTCGAGTCAGCCCCGGGGGCCTGAGAGACGTGCGTACGGTCCTGGTCACCGGCCCCGGCGGCGCGGGACGCACCACCGTCGCGGCGGCCACCGCACTGGCCGCCGCCGCACACGGCAGCCGCACACTGCTGATCTCCGCCGAAGCCATACCCGGCTTCCCCGCCGCCACGGAACCCACCCGGGTCACCGACCGCCTCGACCACGCGCGCATCGACTCCGGCGAGCACTTCCGCGCCGAACTCACCGAACTCCAGAACCGCGCCTCCGGCGTCCTGGACCTGCTCGGCGCGGGCCGGCTGGCGGGCGAGGAGCTCACCGAACTCCCCGGCTCCCCGCAGCTCGCCCTGCTCCACACCCTGCGCCGCGCCGCCGAGGGCGACTGGTCCGGCTACGACACCCTCGTCGTCGACCTCCCGCCGCTCACCGAGGCCCTCGCCCTGCTCGCCCTCCCGGAACAGCTCCGGCGCTACCTGCGCCGCCTGCTCCCCGCCGAACGCCAGGCCGCCCGCGCCCTGCGCCCCGTCCTCGCCCAGCTCGCCGGGGTTCCGATGCCCGCGCAGTGGTTGTACGAGGCCGCCGCCCGCAAGGACGAGGAGCTGGCCGCCGTCCAGGCCCTGATCGAGGACTGCTCCACCACGCTCCGGCTGGTCGCGGAGCCGGGCCCCACCGCCGAGGACGCCCTGCGCTCAGCCCGGACCGGCCTCGCCCTGTACGGGCTGAGCGCCGACCTGCTGGTCGCTTCCCGCGTCCTGCCCCGGCACTCCTCGGACCCTTGGTTCGCCGCGCTCGCCGCCCAGCAGGAGAAGTGCCTGGACCACTGGCACCAGGACGTCGCACCGGACCTCCCCGTCCACGAGGCCGCCCACCTGGGCCGCGACCCCGAGGGCCCGGAGGACCTGGCCGCGCTGGGGATCCCCGCCCCCGACGACCGGACGCCCGGCCGGGCCGGCGACCCCTGGTGGACCGAGGAGGAGCCCGGCGCCGAGGAAACGCCGATGGTCCTCACCTGGTGCCTGCCGCTGCCCGGGGCCGCCAAGGAGGACCTGCGCCTGGTCCGCCGGGGCGACGAACTGCTCCTGACCGTCGGCCCCTTCCACCGGATCGTGCGGATCGCCTCCGCGCTGCGCCGCTGCACCGTCTCCGGCGCGGCCCTGGCCGACGGGGTGCTGAGGGTGAGGTTCACGCCGGACCCGGCCCTGTGGCCGCGCACCTCCTGAACGGCGTGCGGCCATTCGGGTAACGTCGGTAGTACGTGAACCGCAGGCCGACCGTCGGCCGCCCGCGTCGCAGGAGTCCGCCATGAGTGAAGCCACCGATCGTCCCGTCGACGGCGACGCGTGGGCCGACGCCTGCGCCGAGGACCTCGCGGCCGAGAAGGCCCGCCGCCGTGCCGAGTACGGCCCGCAGCCCGGATCCGCCGCCGAGGAACTGCGCAAGCTGGTCGACGCCGTCGCCGACAAGGTCTCCTCCCTCCAGACCCCGCTGCTCGGCGTCGCCGCCCAGGGCGCGGTCCAGCAGGCCATCCGGCAGGCGAAGTCCGCCGTCGAGCCGGTCATCGAACGCAACCCGCAGCTCTTCGACCACCTCGCCGCCGCGGGCAACGAACTGCTCGCCGCCTACCGCTCCGCGGTCGAGGGCCAGGAGAGCCGCTGGACCCGCACCACCGAGGGCGCTTCGGGTGCCGCGGGCCCCTCGAAGAGGGCCGCCGAGGACCCCTCCGACCCCCGGGACGAAGGCCCCTCCGGCACCGAACGCATCGACCTGGACTGACCGGCTCCGGCCGGTGCCGGGCGCGGCCTCGGGTACGGTTGCCCCTAGCGGGGCTCGACCGAAACTGAGGGATTCATGGGACTCACCATCGGCGTCGATATCGGCGGCACGAAGATCGCGGCTGGAGTGGTCGACGAAGAGGGCCGGATCCTCTCGACGTTCAAGGTGGCGACCCCGCCGACGGCCGAAGGCATCGTCGACGCGATCTGCGCGGCGGTCGCCGGGGCGAGCGAGGGTCACGACGTGGAGGCCGTCGGCATCGGCGCCGCCGGTTACGTCGACGACAAGCGCGCCACCGTCCTGTTCGCACCGAACATCAACTGGCGTCACGAGCCGCTCAAGGACAAGGTCGAGCAGCGCGTCGGCCTGCCCGTCGTCGTCGAGAACGACGCCAACGCCGCGGCCTGGGGCGAATACCGCTTCGGGGCCGGCCAGGGCCACGACGACGTCATCTGCATCACGCTCGGCACCGGCCTCGGCGGCGGCATCATCATCGGTAACAAGCTGCGCCGCGGACGCTTCGGCGTGGCCGCCGAGTTCGGCCACATCCGGGTCGTCCCGGACGGTCTGCTCTGCGGCTGCGGCAGCCAGGGCTGCTGGGAGCAGTACGCCTCCGGCCGCGCCCTCGTCCGGTACGCGAAGCAGCGCGCCAACGCCACCCCCGAGAACGCCGCCGTCCTGCTCGGCCTCGGCGACGGCTCGGTGGACGGCATCGAGGGCAAGCACATCAGCGCGGCCGCCCGCCAGGGCGACGCGGTGGCCATCGACTCGTTCCGCGAGCTGGCCCGCTGGGCCGGCGCCGGACTGGCCGACCTCGCCTCGCTGTTCGACCCGTCCGCGTTCATCGTCGGCGGCGGCGTCTCGGACGAGGGCGAGCTCGTCCTCGACCCGATCCGCAAGTCGTTCCGGCGCTGGCTGATCGGCGGCGAGTGGCGCCCGCACGCCCAGGTGCTGGCCGCCCAACTCGGCGGCAAGGCAGGGCTCGTGGGCGCGGCCGACCTGGCCCGCCAGGGCTGAGCAGCCTCTCGTACGACGCATCGGGCGCCCGTCGCCGCCCTCCGGGGCAGCGGCGGGCGTCCGCCGTATCGTGGCCCGCATGGTCCTGACGCCCCTGCCCGACTCCCGTACCGAGCCGGACGGTTCAGCCGTGATCCGGGTGCTGAGCTACAACGTCCGCTCGATGCACGACGACACCGCGGCCCTGGCCCGGGTCATCCGCGCCTGCGCGCCCGATCTGGTCCTCGTCCAGGAGGCCCCGCGCTTCTTCCGCTGGCGCAAGGCGGCGGCCCGGCTCGCCAGGAGCAGCGAGCTGGTGGTGCTGAGCGGCGGGGCCGCCGCCGCCGGGCCCCTGTTGCTCTGCTCGCTGCGGGCGTCCGTCGAGCGCACCGAGGACGTCCTGCTGCCGCTCACCCCCGGCCTGCACCGCAGGGGCTTCGCCACTGCCGTCGTGCGGATCGCCGGGGCCCGGCTCGGGGTGCTGAGCTGCCATCTGAGCCTCCAGCGCGATGAACGCCTCGCCCAGGCGGACCTGCTGCTGGAGCAGTTGGCCTCGATGGGCGTGGAGCACGCGGTGGCGGGCGGCGACCTCAACGACGTACCGACCGGGAAGGCGTTCCGGCGCCTGGCCGGGAAGCTTCAGGACTGCCGGGCCGTCGCCCCGTGGGGCGGCGAGCTGACATTCCCGCCCGAAGAGCCCCGTAAGCGCATCGACGCCGTCTTCGCGACCCCGGGCATCGAGGTGCTCGGCTGCGGGGTTCCGAGCGGGTTGCCCGGGGTGGGCGAGGACGACCTGAGGGCGGCCACGGACCATCTGCCGGTCCTGGCCGCCCTCAGGGTGCCTGCCGGGTGACGGTCACACGACCGCTGCCCTCAGGGTGCTTGCCGGGTGACGGTCACACGACCGCTGCCCTCAGAGTCCCCGCCGGGTGACGGTCACACGACCGCTGCCCTCAGGGCCCCCGCCGGGTGAGCGGCTACACCACCGCCCCGCGCCCCGGGTCGCCGTAGGTGTCGTCATCGTCGTCGTGCGGCATCCGGGCCACCAGGGTGGCGAAGCCGCCGAGGAAGCCGCCGATGCAGAGCGTGGTGAGCCACCACGTCATCTCCCACTGGAGCAGCACCGCGATCAGCATCAGCACCGGACCGCCGATCACCGCGAGCCAGGCGAACTTCGCCGTGACGTCGGCCTCCGGCAGCGGCGGCGGCTCCGGGGGCACGAAATGGCCCTCGTCCCCGTCGTCCGGCTCGTCGATGCCGTCGTCCTTGGACTCGGGCAGCTCGTAGTCGCGCGGGCCGGCGACGCCGGGCGCGAAGACCACCGAGCTGCCCAGCGCCTTCTTCTCCGGCGGCTTCGGGGGCGTCTTGTCGGACCCCTTGTCCGCCGGATCCCCGGCGGAGCCGTCCTTCGGCCCCACCACATTGCGCTGGTCGTCCTCCAGCAGGGCCAGGTCCTCGACGGCCTTGAACGGCTTGGCGCCCGGCGGATCCGGCGGCTCCTCCCCGTACCCCGCGACGATCGCGGCCCACGCCGCGTCCTCGTCGATCGCCCGCTCCTGCTCCGCTCCACCGTCCCCCGCCGGCTTCGTCCCCTCCGGGACGGCCGCGGGCTCGGTGGGGCGCGGCTCGCGCTCCTCGTCGCTGCCTGTGCGTTCCGCGTCGTGCTCAGCCACCGGACGTGCTCCCCTTCATCCCGACGCTCGGTGCGAGACGGCCGATGAACCGGTAGCTCTCATCGAAGATCCGCTCCGCATCATGGTCCAACGTCGCCACGTGGTAGCTCTGTTCCAGGAGGATCTCCGAAACATCCGTGGAGGAGATCCGGCTCAGGATCCGCGCGCTGTCCGCGGGCGGCACGACATGGTCCTGCGGGCTGTGCAGCAGCACCACGGGCTGGGTCACCTGGGGCAGGTCCCCGTCGACCAGCCGGAAGAACTTCCGCACCGAGTGCGCGGCGTGCAGCGGCACCTTGGTGTAGCCCACCTCGTGCGAGCCCGGCAGCGCGATGTCGTCGGTCAGGCCCTTCGTCGTCCGCACCAGATGACGGGCGAGGGGCAGCGCGTACGCCGAGAGGCCGTGCACCTTGTTGGCCGGGTTGACCAGCACCAGACCGCTGATCGCGTCCCCGTGCTTGGCCGCGAGCCGCAGGGACAGCGCGCCGCCCATGGACAGCCCGAAGACGAAGACCTGCGCGCACTTCTCCCGCAGCACGCGCAGCTCCCGGTCCACCTCCGCGTACCAGTCCTGCCAGCCGGTGACCGCCATGTCCTCCCAGCGGGTGCCGTGGCCAGGCAGCAGCGGCAACGAGACGGTCAGCCCGCGCTCGGCGAGGTAGTCCGCCCAGGGGCGCAGCGACTGCGGTGATCCGGTGAAGCCATGACAGAGGAGGACGCCGACCTCTCCGCCCTCGTGGCGGAACGGCTCGGCTCCAGGAAGGACCGGCACCAGGGTCTCCTGTTCGTGGGACGGGCGGGGGAGGGCGCACCTGGGGGCGTGCTTGACGGATGACTTCACCGTACGCGACCGGACCGACACCGACCAGGTCCTTCACGCCCCCGCGAACGCCCCGCACGGCCCGGCCGACAAGAGCGTCGTCCCCGGCCGGGCGGCGGCCGCGACAACCTCACAGGCTAAGGTCTACCGACAGCACACAGGAGGCACCAGAGTTGATCTACGGCGCAATGAAGTTCTCCATCGGCGGGTCTCTGAAGCTCGCCTTCCGGCCGTGGGTGGAGGGCCTGGAGAACATCCCCGAGCGCGGTCCGGCGATCCTCGCGAGCAACCACCTGTCGTTCTCCGACTCGTTCTTCCTCCCGGCCGTGCTGGACCGCAAGGTCACGTTCATCGCCAAGGCCGAGTACTTCACCGCCCCCGGGGTGAAGGGCAAGCTCACCGCCGCCTTCTTCAAGGGCGTCGGCCAGCTCCCCGTCGACCGTTCCGGAGCCCGCGGCGCCGGTGAGGCGGCGATCAAGGCGGGCATCCAGGTCGTCGAGAGCGGCAACCTCTTCGGCATCTACCCCGAAGGCACCCGCTCGCCCGACGGCCGCCTCTACCGGGGCAAGCCCGGCGGGCTCGCCCGGGTCGCGCTCGCCACCGGAGCGCCCGTGATCCCGGTCGCCATGATCGACACCGAGAAGATCCAGCCGCCCGGTCAGGTGATGCCCAAGATCATGCGCCCCGGCATCCGGATCGGCAAGCCGCTGGACTTCAGCCGCTACCAGGGCATGGACGGCGACCGCTTCATCCTGCGCTCGGTGACCGACGAGGTCATGTACGAGATCATGAAGCTCTCCGGCCAGGAGTACGTCGACGTCTACGCCACCGCCGCCAAGCGCCGGCTCGCCGACGAGGCGAAGGCCAAGGCCGAGGAGGCCAAGCGCGAGCGGAAGCAGGCCGCCGCGAGCAACGAGAACGGAACGGAACGGTCCGGCGCGTAACCGCGTCGTTCACCGTCCGGGGGGTGTGCCATGGCCAAGCGTGAGCGGGTCGTACGCATGTCGGTCGAGCTGCCGCTGTGGCGTGCGCTGACGGGCTACCGCGTCCTGACGATGATCTACGCGGTACTGCTCGCGATCTTCGGCAAGGACAACCTCGGCCGGGAGCGGTTCGAGCGGCCCTGGGTGGCCGTCGCGTACCTGGCCTTCCTCTTCGTCTGGACGCTCGCGACCCTCCCCAAGGTCCGCTCGGCGGCGAACTGCACCAAGCGCTTCCTCGTCGCGGACCTGGTCGTCGCGCTGACCGGCATCCTGCTCACCCCGCTCGCCGACGTCGACTCCCAGTCCTTCGACGGCCCGACGCTGCCCTCGATCTGGACGGCCGGCGCGGTCCTCGCCTTCGCCATCAAGGGCGGCTGGCGGTGGGCGGCCTTCGCCTCCACCTTCGTCGCCGTCGCCAACATCATCCAGCGCGGCGAGCCCAGCCGGGACACCTACCACAACGTCCTGCTGGTCTGGGTCGCCTCCATCGCCATCGGATACGTCGTCGAGGTCGCCCGCGCCAGTGAACGCACCCTGGCCCGTGCCCTGGAGATCGAGGCCACCACCCGCGAACGCGAACGGCTCGCCCGCGACATCCACGACAGCGTGCTCCAGGTCCTCGCCATGGTCCAGCGCCGCGGCGCCGCCATCGGCGGCGAGGCGGCCGACCTGGGCCGGATGGCCGGGGAACAGGAGGTCGCCCTGCGCACCCTGGTCTCCAGCGGCCTGGTCCCGCCCACCCGGGTCTCCGAGGACGCCGCCGAGGGCGCCGTGGTCCGCACCGTCGAGGTCGACGAGGAGCAAGGCCCCGGCGACGGGGGCGCCGTGGACCTGCGCGCCCTGCTCGCCCCGCACGCCGGATCCCGTACGAGCTTCGCCGAACCGGGCGCCCCGGTCCTGCTCCCCGCCGCCTCCGCCCGGGAGCTGGCCGCCGCCGTCAGCGCCGCTCTGGACAACGTCCGGGTGCACGCGGGCCCGGGCGCCCAGGCGTGGATCCTGGTCGAGGACGAGCCGGACGAGGTGATCGTCACCGTCCGCGACGACGGCCCCGGCATCCCCGAGGGCCGGCTCGCCCAGGCGGAGGGGGAGGGGCGGCTCGGGGTCGCGCTCTCCATCCGCGGCCGGCTGCGCGACCTGGGCGGCACGGCAGAGCTGATCTCGGTGCCCGGACAGGGCTGCGAGGTCGAGTTGAAGGTTCCCAGAGCACCGAAGGTTTCCCGGGGGAAGGCAGGAACGGCCCGATGAGCACGCAGAACACACCACAGGGCGAGCAGGGGGCCGCGGACCGGCCCATCAGGGTCATGGTCGTCGACGACCACCCCATGTGGCGCGACGCGGTCGCCCGCGACCTGGCCGAGTCCGGCTTCGACGTCGTCGCGACCGCCGGGGACGGCCCGCAGGCGGTCCGCCGGGCCAAGGCCGTGAACCCGGACGTCCTGGTCCTCGACCTGAACCTCCCCGGCATGCCCGGCGTCCAGGTCTGCAAGGAGCTCGTCGGCTCCCACCCCGGCCTGCGGGTCCTGGTCCTCTCCGCGAGCGGCGAGCACGCGGACGTCCTGGAGGCGGTGAAGTCCGGGGCCACCGGCTATCTGCTGAAGTCCGCCTCCACCCAGGAGCTGACCGACGCCGTCCGCTCCACCGCCGCCGGCGACCCCGTCTTCACCCCGGGCCTGGCCGGCCTGGTCCTCGGCGAGTACCGCCGGCTCGCCTCCGACCCCGTACCCGTGGCGTCGAACGAGCCCAAGGCCCCGCAGCTCACCGACCGGGAGACCGAGGTGCTGCGGCTCGTCGCCAAGGGGCTCTCGTACAAGCAGATCGCCGAGCGCCTGGTCATCTCCCACCGCACCGTGCAGAACCATGTGCAGAACACCCTCGGCAAGCTCCAGCTGCACAACCGGGTGGAGCTCGTGCGGTACGCCATCGAGCGCGGCCTCGACGACGTCTGATCCGGCGGGGGCGGGGCCGTGGCCGTATATTCGCGCTGACCGGCCCTGCCCCGTCCCGCCCCCAGACACAGCTCGGGAGTACCCGTGGAAATCCTGGCCTTCGGTGTGCAGTCCGACGAGAAGCCCCTGATCGAGAAGGCCTTCGCGGGACTGCACGAGGTTCGCTGCCTGGACGTCTTCCTCAACCGGGACACCGCCCCCATCGCGGTCGGCCACGAGATCATCTCCACCAGCGTCAACGCCGACCTGAGCGCCCCGGTGCTCCAGACGCTCGCCGCCGGCGGCACGCAGATGATCGCCCAGCGCTCCACCGGCTTCAACAACATCGACCTGGAGGTCGCCGAGCGCCTCGCCCTGCGCGTCGCCCGGGTCTCGTACTACTCGCCGTACTCCGTCGCCGAATTCGCCTGGGCCCTCGCCATGGCCGTCAACCGGCGCATCATCCGCGCCGCGAGCCGCACCCGGGACTTCGACTTCCGCCTCGACGGGCTGCTCGGCCGGGACATGCGCGGCCGGACCGTCGGCGTGCTCGGCACCGGCAAGATCGGCGAGGCGTTCACCCGGATCGCCCACGGCTTCGGCATGAAACTGCTCGGCTGGGACGTGGCACAGAACCCGGCCTGCGTCGAGCTGGGCATGGAGTACGTGGAGAAGGAGCGGCTGTTCGCCGAGGCCGACCTGATCAGCCTGCACGTGCCGCTGCTGCCCAGCACCCAGCACATCATCGACGAGGCCGCCCTCAAGGCGATGAAGGACGACGCGATCCTCGTCAACTCCAGCCGGGGCGGCCTCATCGACACCGCCGCCCTGGTCACCGAACTGCGCGCGGGCCGCTTCCTCGGCGTCGGACTCGACGTGTACGAGGCGGAGGCCGGGCTGTTCTTCCTGGACAAGTCCCTGGAGGGCATCGACGACGACACCCTCGCCCGGCTGGTGACCTTCCCCAACGTCGTCGTCACCTCCCACCAGGCGTACTACACCGAGGACGCGGTGGGCCAGATCGTCGACGCGACCGTCCAGAACGTCACCGACTACCTGTCCCGGCGGACCAGCGAGAACGTGCTCGTGCCGAGGACCTGAGGCTCAGCCCGGTACGGGCAGCCCCGCCAGCAGCTCTGTCACGATCGCCGAGCCCCGCACGGTCAGCACCGACTCCGGGTGGAACTGCACCGAGGCGAAGCCCGGCCCCCGCAGCGCGTGCAGCTCCCCGCTCTCCTCGTCACGGCTCAACTCGATCCCGTGCGCGGCCAGCTCGACGGCGGCCGGTCCGTCGCACCGGGCGGTGAAGCTGTTGTAGAAGCCGACCGTCTCCGGCCGCCCGAACAGCTCGATCCTGGTCTGCGCCCCCTGGTACGGCACCGTCTTGCGGACGATCTCCAGGCCCAGTTCCGCCGCGATCAGCTCATGCCCGAGGCAGACCCCCAGCAACCCCTGCCGGTGGTCCCGTACCAGCTCGGCGGCCATCTCCCGCAGCAGCCGCATCTTGGGGTCGGCGAGGTCGCCCGGATTGCCCGGGCCGGGGCCCAGCACCACGGGCCCCTCGTGCGCCCGGACCACCTCGCGCAGCCCCGGCTCGTCGTAGCGCCGTACCGAGACGTCGAGCCCGGACGCCCGCAGCAGATGGGCCAGCATCGCGGTGAACGTGTCCTCGCCGTCCACCACCAGGGCGTGCCCGGACAGGTCCCGGACGCGCTCCTGCATCCGCAGCCAGAACGGGGCGAGCCCCCCGCGCCGGTCGTCCAGCGCCGCCTGCACCCGGGGGTCGGAGGCGAGGCGCGGCCGGCCCGCCTCCGCCGCCGGGCGACCGGGCCGCACGCCGAGAGCGGCCAGCACCCCGGCGGCCTTGGCGTGCGTCTCGGCCACCTCGCTCTCCGGGTCCGAGTGACGTACGAGCGTGGCCCCGACGGGCACCTTCAGCGAACCGTCGGGAGCGATGTCGGCGGTCCGGATCAGGATCGGCGAGTCCAGCGTCTGCGCCCCGTGTCCGTCCCGGCCCAGCAGGGCCAGCGCCCCCGCGTAGTAGCCGCGGCCCCCGGACTCGTACCGCTCGATCACCCGGCACGCGTTCTGCACCGGGGAGCCGGTCACGGTCGCCGCGAACATCGTCTCGCGCAGCACGTCCCGTACGTCCAGCGAGGACTTCCCGCGCAGCTCGTACTCGGTGTGCGCGAGGTGGGCCATCTCCTTGAGCCGGGGGCCGACCACCACCCCGCCCATGTCGCCCACCGTGCACATCATCTTCAGCTCCTCGTCGACCACCATGGACAGCTCCTCGCTCTCCTTGCGGTCCCCGAGGAACGCCAGCAGGCTCTCCGCGGTGGGCCCCTCGGCCGGGTAGCGGTACGTCCCGCTGATCGGGTTCATCACGACCGTCCCGCCCGACATCCGCACATGCACCTCGGGGCTGGCTCCCACCAGCGTCCTGTCCCCGGTGTGCACCACGAACGTCCAGTACGCGCCCCGCTCGCCCGCCAGCAGCCGCCGGAACAGCGCCAGCGCGTCCGCCCGCCCGAACCCGGGGATCTCGCCCCGGAACGTCCGCCGGATCACGAAGTTCGCGCCCTCGCCCTGCCCGATCTCGTCCCGGATCACCCGCCGCACGATGTCCGCGTACTCCCCGTCCGGCACGTCGAAGCCGCGGTCCTTCACCGCCACGTCATGGGCGGGCAGGGCCGCCAGTACCTCCGCGAGCTCCAGCTTGTGCGTCTCGTCGGCGACCAGCACGCTCAGCGGGGTGCCGTCGTCGCGGACATCGAAGCCGCGCTCGGCGATCTGCCGGAACGGCACCAGGGCCAGCGCGGCCGCCGCGCCCACCGGCAGATCGGCCAGCCGGTCCACCTCCCGCACCCCGCCGATCAGCAGTTCGACGTGATCGTGGTCACGGCCGGGCGTGCGGCGGCGCAGCAGCGCGAACGGCGGGGCGTCGTCGGCGAGCAGTCGGCGGATGAGGTCGGAGACGGTGCGGGGCGCGGCGGTACGGGACATGGACGGGTTCCTTCCGGATGGTCCGTACGAGGGCCTCGTACGGAGTGCGCGGGGGAGAGGAACGGCCCGGAAACGCAGAAAAGGCCGCCCCTCGGGCGGCCTTCGCGAAGTGTCAGCGCGATGAATCAGCGGGCCGCCGGATGAGCGGTCCACCACCAGTTCTGGATCGAGATCTGGATCTGTTGCGTCGACATGCTGCGACCCTAGCGGACGTTCCGGGGCGCCGGAGCGGGTGTCTCAACCAGTGAGCGTTCGAATGGACGCCCTCCGCGACCCCGTAATGTTGTGCTTGTGACCGTGAACGCCAATACCTCCGTCGCCGGTGGCAACACCTGGCGAGACCTTCCCGCGGCGCAGCAGCCCGAGTACCCCGACTCCGAGGCCCTGCGCGATGTACTCGCGGACCTCGCGTCGTATCCCCCGCTCGTCTTCGCGGGCGAGTGCGACCAGCTGCGCGCCCGCATGGGAGCCGTCGCCAAGGGCGAGGCGTTCCTGCTGCAGGGCGGCGACTGCGCCGAGGCCTTCGACGCCGTGTCCGCCGAGCACATCCGAGCCAAGCTGAAGACGCTGCTCCAGATGAGTGCCGTCCTGACCTACGCCGCCTCCGTGCCGGTCGTCAAGGTCGGCCGGATCGCGGGCCAGTACAGCAAGCCGCGCTCCAAGTCGACTGAGACCCGCGACGGCGTGACCCTGCCGACCTACCGCGGCGACTCGGTGAACGGCTTCGCCTTCACCGAGGAGGCCCGGATCCCGGACCCCGCGCGGCTGAAGCAGATGTACCACGCGTCCTCCTCCACGCTGAACCTGGTGCGCGCCTTCACCACCGGCGGCTACGCCGACCTGCGCCAGGTCCACGCCTGGAACCAGGACTTCGTGAAGTCGTCCCCCGCAGGACAGCGCTACGAGGCCCTGGCCCGCGAGATCGACAACGCGCTCAACTTCATGAAGGCGTGCGGCACCGACCCGGCCGAGTTCAAGGCGGTCGAGTTCTACGCCTCGCACGAGGCCCTGCTGCTGGACTACGAGACGGCGCTGACCCGCACCGACTCGCGCACCGGCGAGCTGTACGACACCTCCGGCCACATGGTCTGGATCGGTGAGCGCACCCGACAGATGGACGGCGCGCACATCGAGTTCGCCTCGAAGATCCGCAACCCGATCGGCATCAAGCTCGGCCCGACGACCACCGTCGACGAGGCCCTCGGCTACGTCGACCGCCTCGACCCCGAGCGCGAGCCGGGCCGGCTGACCTTCGTCGTCCGGATGGGCGCCGACAAGGTCCGCGACAAGCTCCCCGAGCTGGTCGAGAAGGTCACCGCCTCCGGCGCGACCGTCGCCTGGGTGACCGACCCGATGCACGGCAACACCTTCGAGGCCGCCTCCGGCCACAAGACGCGCCGCTTCGACGACGTCCTGGACGAGGTCAAGGGCTTCTTCGAGGTCCACAAGGGCCTCGGCACCCACCCGGGCGGCATCCATGTGGAGCTGACCGGCGACGACGTCACCGAGTGCGTGGGCGGCGGCCACGAGATCTTCGTCGACGACCTGCACCAGCGGTACGAGACGGCCTGCGACCCCCGCCTCAACCGCAGCCAGTCCCTCGACCTGGCCTTCCTCGTCGCCGAGATGTACCGCGACCAGTAGTCGGCAGACCGGGAGAATTCCCGGTCGGCGCACCTGTGGGGCACGGATCCATGTGATCCTG
>NZ_JBHXJG010000169.1:0-16262 GCF_042723425.1 Streptomyces sp. NPDC058375
GGCCCCCGCCCGCATCTGGGCGGGGGCCGGTACGTATAAGGAGCGAATCATGGAAGCAGGTCGACTCGACGCGGCGAAGTGGTCGGACGCGCTCAAGCTGTACGACTGGCTCGTCACGTTCGTCGGTGTCGCTCCACGCGAGCACGAGGAACGGTGGCTCGATGTGGGGGCGATCATGCGGCTGGAGACCCGGGATCCGCGGGGCTGGGAATCCATCGACCCCGACGAGGGGGAGGACGAGCGCCGGGAGGATCCGCTGTTCCCTTGGCTGGAGGCGCCCTCCACGCCTGCGGATGCGGAAAGCTACAGCAGGCGCGTGGGGGAGATTCCTCGCTCTTCCGTGAGGTCGCTTCTCGTCCTGCTCGGAGCCGGCACACCCCGCCTGGATCTCTCGAAGTCTCCGAGCTGGGATGATCGCCGGCCGGGGTGGGAACGAACGCCGGGCCGACGTGATCCTGTCGCGATTTCCCGACGGCACCTGCTTCTACACCAACCTCGGCTGGACGAGCGACCACGCCGCCCCTCGGGTTAGAGCTTCACTCAAAAAATCCTCGCAGAGATGCTGCCCTGTCATGCGCTCCAGTTAGAGTGGCAATCTAAGCTTCCCCGACCAGGAGTCCCCATGCCCGCCACCCCCACCCCCTTCCGCATGCCCCCCGAGTGGGCCCCGCACGAGCGCACCTGGATGGCCTGGCCGGGGCCCAACCCCACCTTCGCCTCCGACGCCGAGCTGGACGAGGCCCGCCGCGCCTGGGCCGCCGTCGCCCGGGCCGTACGTCGCTTCGAGCCGGTCACCGTGGTCGTCGGGCCCGGTCAGGAGGACGGGGCCGCCGCGCTGCTCGGGCCCGGCGTGGAGCTGGTCGTGCGGCCGCTCGACGACGCCTGGATGCGGGACATCGGGCCCACCTTCGTCACCGACGGCCGCACCCTCGCCGCCGTCGACTGGACGTTCAACGGCTGGGGCGCCCAGGGCTGGGCCCGCTGGGAGCGCGACCAGCACATCGCCCGGGCCGTCGCCGAGCTGGCCGGGATCTCCGCGCACAGCTCCCCGCTCGTCAACGAGGGCGGCGCGATCCACGTGGACGGCGAGGGCACGGTTCTGCTCACCGAGACCGTCCAGCTCGGTAAGGAGCGCAACCCCGGCTGGAGCAAGGAGCAGGTCGAGGCGGAGATCCACGCCCGCCTCGGCACCGAGAAGGCCATCTGGCTGCCGCGGGGACTGACCGGCGACTACGGGACGTACGGCACGCTCGGCCATGTCGACATCGTCGCCGCCTTCGCCCGCCCTGGCACCGTCCTCGCCCACGTCCAGCCCGACCCGGCCCACCCCGACCACGAGGTGAGCCGGGAGCTGCTGGCCGTCCTGCGTGCCGCCACGGACGCCAAGGGCCGCCCCCTGGAGGTCATCGAGGTGCCCGCGCCCACCGTGCTGCGCGACGAGGACGGCGAGTGGGTCGACTACTCCTACATCAACCACTACCTCTGCAACGACGGCGTGGTCCTCTGCGCCTTCGACGACCCGCGCGACGAGGAGGCCGCGGCGATCTTCCGGGGGCTCTTCCCGGACCGTACGGTGACCCTCGTCGACGCCCGTACGATCTTCGCCGGCGGTGGAGGCATCCACTGCATCACCCAGCAGCAGCCGAAGGTACGAGCGAACCCATGACCCCCGCCCCCCGCCGCACCCACCACCCCGCCCCGCCCCGCGACGACGTCCTCGCCGCCGCCATGGCCACCATCGCCGAGCGCGGGCTCGACGGGCTCACCATGGCCGGGCTCGGGCGGGAGGTCGGGATGAGCAGCGGGCACCTGCTCTACTACTTCCGCACCAAGGACGAACTGCTGCTCCAGACCCTGGAGTGGAGCGAGGACCGCCTCGGGGCCGAGCGGCGTGCCCTCCTCGCCGAGCCCGGTGCCGGGTCCGCCCGCGAACGGCTGGAGGCCTACATCCGCCTCTACCTGCCCGCCGGGCACCGCGACCCCCACTGGACGCTCTGGCTGGAGGTCTGGGGCCGCTCGCAGAACGCCGACGACGACGCCCGTGCCCGGCAGGCCGCCATCGAGGGGGCCTGGCACCGCGACCTGGTGGCGCTGCTCGCCGAGGGGATCTCGCGCGGCGCGTTCCGGCCGGTGGACGCCGACCGCTACGCCGCCCGGCTGCGGGCGCTGCTCGACGGGTTCAGCATCCACGTCACGGTCGGGATCCCGGGGACGGGGCGGGAACAGGTGGTCGCCCAGGCGGCTGAGTTCCTGGACGAGACGTTGACGCCGGGATCCTGAGAGCGCGGTGCGACCAGCGTCACGACCGCATCCTGAGACACCGCCGTCAGGCGGCCCGCGCTGTGCCAGACTGCTGCCGTGTCCTCGTTCGTCATGATTATTGGCAGCAGGCGCGCCGGTCCGCAGTGACCGTCCCGTACCACCACGTACGGCGCGGCCATCGTGCCCCAGACCCGCGCGCAGACCTCTCGCACCCGCGAGGGGTTTTTTCGTTTTCCGGCCCGCACCCGGGCCGAGGCGGAGCGCGCGAGATGATGGGGGCAAGTGGAAGCCGATCGTCCGGATCCACTCATCCGACAGGAGTCAGATCAGCATGACCACCAAGGCCAACGCCACCGACGACAGTTTCCATGTCTTCGACACCACACTGCGCGACGGTGCTCAGCGTGAGGGCATCAACCTGACGGTCGCCGACAAGCTGACCATCGCCCGTCATCTGGACACCTTCGGGGTCGGCTACATCGAGGGCGGCTGGCCGGGGGCCAACCCCCGCGACACCGAGTTCTTCGCCCGGGCCCAGCAGGAGATCACGTTCGAGAACGCCCAGCTCGTGGCGTTCGGCGCGACCCGCAGGGCCGGCGGCAGCGCGGCCGAGGACCCCCAGGTGCAGGCGCTCCTGAACTCCGGCGCCCCGGTGGTCACGCTCGTGGCCAAGGCGCACGACCGCCATGTGGAACTGGCCTTGCGCACCACCCTGGACGAGAACCTGGAGATGGTCCGCGACACCGTCTCCCACCTGCGCGAACAGGGCCGCAGAGTCTTCGTGGACTGCGAGCACTTCTTCGACGGCTACCGCGCCAACGCCGAGTACGCCAAGGCCGTGGTGCGTACCGCGTACGAGGCGGGCGCCGAGGTCGTCATCCTCTGCGACACCAACGGCGGCATGCTCCCCGCCCAGGTCCAGGCCGTCGTCGCCACCGTCATCGCCGACACCGGCGCCCGCCTCGGCATCCACGCCCAGGACGACACCGGCTGCGCCGTCGCCAACACCCTGGCCGCCGTCGACGCCGGCGCCACCCACGTCCAGTGCACGGCCAACGGCTACGGCGAGCGGGTCGGCAACGCCAACCTCTTCCCCGTCGTCGCCGCCCTGGAACTCAAGTACGGCATGAAGGTGCTGCCCGAGGGCGCACTCGCCGAGATGACCCGCATCTCGCACGCCATCGCCGAGGTCGTCAACCTCACCCCCTCCACCCACCAGCCGTACGTGGGCGTCTCGGCCTTCGCCCACAAGGCCGGGCTGCACGCCTCCGCGATCAAGGTCGACCCCGACCTGTACCAGCACATCGACCCCGAGCTGGTCGGCAACACCATGCGGATGCTGGTCTCCGACATGGCGGGCCGTGCCTCCATCGAGCTGAAGGGCAAGGAGCTCGGCATCGACCTCGGCGACGACCGCGCCCTGGTCGGCCGGGTCGTCGAGCGGGTCAAGGAACGCGAACTCCAGGGCTACACCTACGAGGCCGCCGACGCCTCCTTCGAACTGCTGCTGCGCGGCGAGGTCGAGGGCCGGGCCCGGCGCTACTTCCGTACGGAGTCCTGGCGGGCGATCGTCGAGGACCGCCCCGACGGCACCCACGCCAACGAGGCCACCGTGAAGCTCTGGTCCAAGGGCGAGCGGATCGTCGCGACCGCCGAGGGCAACGGCCCGGTCAACGCGCTGGACCGGGCGCTGCGCGTCGCCCTGGAGCGGATCTACCCGCAGCTCGCCAAGCTGGAGCTGGTCGACTACAAGGTCCGCATCCTGGAGGGCCGCACCGGCACCGAGTCCACCACCCGGGTGCTCATCACCACCGGCGACGGCACCGCCGACTGGGCGACCGTGGGGGTCGCCGAGAACGTCATCGCCGCCTCCTGGCAGGCGCTGGAGGACGCGTACACCTACGGACTGCTGCGCGCGGGCGTCGAGCCCACCGAGTAGCCCCACCGAGCAGCCCCGCCGAAACCCCTTCGTACGAGAGCCGCCGCCCGTCATCGGGCGGCGGCTCCTTCGTGTTCCAGCCGCAACCCCGAGCCGTTCAAGAAGTGAACGCGCAACAGCGCCTGCCCACCCGGCAGATGAGACCCGTTCAATCTCGACGTGAAGTATTGACGGCCCTGTTGCGGCGCGGTTAACTCACGCCGCAACGCCGGTACCGGTTCCGGAACCGGTACCTAAGCACCTCCCCCCTTGCACGCCCCCGCCCTACCCCCGCCTGCCCTCGTCCGCCCCGTACGGCCCCTGGAGGCCCCGATGCGCGTCACCATCGCCGATGTCGCCCGCGAGGCCGGCGTCAGCAAGACGACCGTGTCGCGGGTCATCAACACCAAGGGGGAGGTGGACCGCTCCACGGCCGCCCGTGTTCGTGAAGTGATCGCACAACTCGGTTACGTACCCAGCTCCGGAGCCGTCGGTCTCGCCCGCGGTTCCAGCCGTACGGTCGGCATGCTCGTGCCCTCGCTGACCTGGCCGTGGATGGGCGAACTGCTCCAGGGCGTCGTCGACACCGTCGAGGCCGCCGACCACGGGCTGCTGCTGTTCACCTGCAACCGCGGGGCCGAGTCCGTCCAGCGCTTCACCAGCCAGGTGTCCGCGCGCGCCTTCGACGGGCTCGTCGTCGTGGAGCCGGAGAACACCCTCGGCCACCTCACCGCACTGCACCACGACGGCCTGCCGATCGTGCTCATCGACGACCGCGGCCACCACCCCGAATTCCCCTCCGTCGTGACCACCAACCACGAGGGAGGCGCGTCCGCGGCCCGCCACCTGCTGGCCGCCGGACGCACCCGGCCCCTCATCCTGACCGGCCCCCAGCACTTCGGCTGCGTACGGGACCGGCGCGACGGATTCCGCTCGGTGCTGCCCACCGATCTCGTCGTCGAGGGGGACTTCACCGAACGCGGCGGCCGGCTCGCCGTCGAGGAACTCCTCGCCCGCGGCGTCGCGTTCGACTCCGTCTTCGCGCACAACGACATCAGCGCCGCGGGCGTGCTCCGCGCCCTGCGGGCCGCCGGTCGCCGCGTGCCGGACGACATCGCCGTCGTCGGCTTCGACGACATCCCGATGGCCGAACACACCGAACCGCCGCTGACCACCGTGCGCCAGCCCACGCGCCGCATGGGCGAGACGGCGGCCCGGATGCTGCTCTCCCACCTCGGCGGCACGCCCGTACCCGACGGACCGGCCGTGCTGCCCACCGAACTGGTCGTGCGCCGCTCGGCGCCGTGACGGACCCGGCCGCCCGGCCGCGCCCCGCCCTCGCACCCTTCCGCCCGCCGGGATCTCCCAGACCCGGCAGCCCCTTCCTGGAGTCGCCATGTCCGTACGCCGTCGCACCACCCTCAGAGCGGTCGCCGCCGCCACCGTCGTGGTGGCGCTCGCCGCCGGTTGCTCGAACGCCAACTCGGGTGCCAACAAGGGCGGCGGGGCCGCCGGCGTACTGACCCTGGGCAAGCCGGACGGGCCGCAGACGAACAACAGCAACCCGTTCCTCACGACCTCGGCCGGAGCGGTCCTCGGCTACCGTCACATGATCTACGAGCCGCTCGCGATGACGAACATGATCAGGCCCACCGAGAAGGCCGACCCCTGGCTCGCCACCGAGTGGGCCTGGGAGGACAACTTCACCAAGGTCACCTTCACCCTGGACGAGCGGGCCAAGTGGGCCGACGGCAAGCCCCTGACCGCCGCCGACGTGGAGTTCACCTTCAACCTGCTCAAGAAGCACCCGGCCCTCAACGGCGACGGGGTTCCCTTCGACGGGGTCGCCGTCAAGGGCAAGCAGGTCGTGCTGACCTTCGAGGAGAGCCAGTTCGTCAACCAGAACAAGATCATCCAGACCTTCATCGTGCCCAAGCACATCTGGGAGAAGGTCGACAACCCGGAGACCTGGCCCAACCGCACCCCGGTCGGCTCCGGACCGTACAAGCTCAAGACGTTCACCCCGCAGACCACCACCCTGACCGCCACGCCGACCTACTGGAACGGCGAGACCAAGGTCAAGGAGCTGCGCTACACCGCCTACAACGACAACAGCGCCGCCACCACCGCCCTGGCCACCGGCAAGATGGAGTGGTCCTTCGTCTTCATGCCGAACCACAAGCAGCTGTTCATCGACAAGGACCCCAAGAACCACCACCTCTGGTTCCCCTCCGGCCTCGGCGTGCACGGACTGTGGTTCAACACCGCCCGCAAGCCTTTCGACAACCCGGCCCTGCGCCGGGCGATGGCGATGGTCGTCGACCGCAAGGCCATCCACATCCAGGCCCAGGCCACGCTCTACCCCGAGATCACCAACCCCACCGGCATCCCGCTCCCCGCCGGTGAGCCCTTCCTCGCCCCCGAGTACGAGGACGCCACCACCAAGCCCGATGTCGCCGGGGCCAAGAAGCTGCTCGCCGAGGCCGGGTTCAAGCTCAGCGGCGGCGTCCTCAAGGACCCCAGCGGCAAGCCGGTGACGCTCACCCTCACCGACCCGGCCGGGTGGAACGACTACATCACCGGGCTCGCGATCATCAAGGACAACATCAAGGAGATCGGCATCGAGGCCAAGGTCAAGACCCAGACCGCCGAGGCCTGGGGCACCGACGTGGCCAACGGCAACTTCGACGCCACTCTGCACTGGACCAACAGCGGCGCCACCCCGTACGACATGTACCAGAACATCATGGACGGGGCGATCGTCCAGCCCATCGGCAAGAGCTCCCAGGCGGGCAACTTCGGCCGCTTCAAGAACCCCGAGGCGACGGCCGCGCTCAAGGAGTACGCGGGCGCCACAGGCGACGCCGCCCGCACCAAGGCCCTCAACACCCTCCAGAAGATCTTCGTCGAGCAGGCCCCCATGATCCCGACGGCCGCCGCGCCCATCGGGGCCGAATACTCGACGAAGAACTGGATCGGCTGGCCCACCGAGGCCAACCCGTACGCCCCGCCGCAGCACACCCAGCGGACCGCGCTGGAGATCGTGCTCAACCTCAAGCCCTCCACCAAGTAGGCACGGGGAAAGACCGGACGGGAAGAAGACGGGAAACCGGCCATGACCAGTGATCAGCCCGAGCACGCACGGACCGGCTCCGAGACCGTGCGGACCGGCTCCGAGCCCGCGCCCACCGGCACCGAGCGGGTGCGGACCGGCTCCGAGCGGGTGCGGACCGGCTCCGAGCCCGCGCCCACCGGCACCGAGCGGGTGCGGTCCGGCTCCGAGCCCGCGCCCACCGGCACCGAAGTGGTGCTCGAAGCGCGCGGCGTCACCAAACACTTTCCCCTGCGCCGCACCGCCCGCGACCTGTTCGCCCGCGAGCGCCGCAGCGTCCACGCCGTCGACGACGTCTCGCTCCGGCTGAGACGCGGTACCGTCACGGCTCTGGTGGGGGAGTCCGGCTCGGGCAAGTCCACCGTCGCCCGCCTGCTCGCCCAGCTCTATCCGCTCACCTCGGGCGAGATACGGCTGGGCGGCACGCCGGTGGTGGCTGGTCGCGGCCGGTCCTTCCGCCGTTACGTCCGCCGGGTCCAGCTGATCTTCCAGGACCCCTTCGCCTCGCTGAACCCGGTGCACACCGTGCGCTACCACCTGACCCGCGCCCTGAAGATCCACGGCCGGGCGGGCAGCGGGGAGGCGGAGCTGGAGGAGAACCTGGCCGCCCTCCTGAACCGGGTCCAGCTGACCCCGCCCCAGCAGTTCCTCGACAAGTTCCCGCACGAGCTCTCCGGCGGGCAGCGCCAGCGCGTCGCCATCGCCCGGGCGCTCGGCGCCGACCCGCAGGTCCTCCTCGCCGACGAACCCGTCTCGATGCTCGACGTGTCGATCCGGCTCGGCGTCCTCAACCTGCTCCGCGACCTCAAGGAACGCCTCCACCTGGCGATCCTCTACATCACCCACGACATCGCCTCCGCCCGCTACTTCGCCGACACCACCCTCGTCATGTACGCGGGCCGGATCGTCGAGGGCGGTGACAGCGAACGCGTCACCCAGCACCCCGCCCACCCCTACACCCAGCTCCTCATCGCCTCCGCGCCCGACCCGGACCGGATCGTCGACGAGGAGGACCAGGAGGAGACCGGCACCGGCGAACCGCCCTCCCTGATCACCCCGCCCGCCGGCTGCCGCTTCCACCCCCGCTGCCCGCAGGCGATGGAGCGCTGCCGCACCGAACTGCCGCCGCGCTTCGACCTGCCGGAGGGCCAGTGGGCGGCCTGCTGGCTGTACGAGGGAGCCGCGGCGCACCCCACGGACGCAGGCGGCACGGCGGCGGGCCGCCCGGTCCCGGGCCCCCATACCGCGAAGGAGGCCACCCGGTGAAGTACCTGCTCCAGCGCCTCGCCTTCTACGCCGTCACCGCGTGGGCCGCGATCACCATCAACTTCCTCATCCCCCGGCTCATGCCGGGCGACCCGATCCAGGCCCTCCTCAGCCGCTACCAGGGGCAGCTCGACACCAAGGCCATCGACTCGCTCAAGGCCCTGTTCGGCCTCGACGAGCAGCAGTCGATGTGGCAGCAGTACACCGACTACTGGGCCCACCTCCTCGACGGCGACCTCGGCCTCTCCTTCACCTTCTTCCCCACCCCGGTCAGCGAGGTCATCGGCCAGTCCCTGCCCTGGACGCTGGCCCTGGTCGGGACGACCACGCTCATCAGCTTCGTCCTCGGCACCGGCATCGGCGTCTACAGCGGCTGGAAGCGCGGCTCCTGGCTGGACGGGCTGCTGCCGGTCACCACCTTCATCTCCTCCATCCCGTACTTCTGGCTGGGTCTCGTCGCCATCGCCGTGTTCGCCGAGAAGTGGTCGCTGTTCCCCAACTCCGGCGGTTACGACAACGCCCTCGTCCCCGCCTTCGACTGGCCGTTCATCTCCAGCGCCCTCTACCACGCGGTCCTGCCCGGCGTGACGATCGTCCTCAGCGCGGTGGCCGGCTGGATCCTCGGGATGCGGAACATGATGGTCACCGTCTCCTCCGAGGACTACGTGATGGTCGCGCAGGCCAAGGGCCTGTCCGAGCGGCGGGTGATGTTCGGCTACGCCGCCCGCAACGCGGTCCTCCCCAACATCTCCGGCTTCGCCCTCTCCCTCGGCTTCATCGTCGGCGGCACCCTGCTCGTCGAGATGGTCTTCACCTACCCGGGCATCGGCTTCCAGCTGCTCCAGGCGGTCGGAGCCAAGGACTACCCCCTGATGCAGGGCGTCTTCCTCATCATCACGCTCTCCGTCCTCGCCGCGAACCTGCTCGCCGACCTCGTCTACGCCGCCCTCGACCCCCGTACCCGGAAGGAGGCGTAAGCCCCGTGCCCAGCACCCGCGTCCGCGCCGCCCGACCCCGTATCCGGAAGGCCTGAGGCCCCATGTCCATCACCGCCACCGACGTCGCCGTCCTGGACGGCGCGCCCCCGCCCACGGCCCCCACCCGCCGGGCCCGGCTCCGGTTCCTGCGCGGCGGGAAGACCCGCACCGGCCTGATCCTGCTGGCGTTCTTCGTCCTGCTGGCCGTCGCCGGACCGTGGCTCGCCCCGTACGACCCCGACGCCATGAGCGACCAACTGCTCCAACCGCCCTCCGGCGACCACTGGTTCGGCACCACGCACACCGGGCAGGACGTCTTCTCGCAGATCCTCGTCGGCACGCGCGGCGTCCTCGTCGTCGGACTGCTGGCCGCCCTCATCGCGACCGCCCTGTCCGTCCTGATCGGGGTCACCGCCGGATTCCTCGGCGGAGCCGTCGACGAGATCCTCTCCGCGCTCTCCAACATCTTCCTGGTGCTGCCCGGACTCCCGCTGATCATCATCGTCGCCAGCTTCGTCCCCGACACCGGTGACATCGTCATCGCCGTCGCCATCGCCCTGACCTCCTGGGCCTGGGGATCGAGGATCCTGCGCGCCCAGACCCTGTCGCTGCGCCGCCGCGACTACGTGGAGGCCGCCCGCGCCACGGGCGAGTCGACCCCGCGCATCATCCTCTTCGAGATCCTGCCGAACCTCACCGCCGTCATCGCCTCCGGCTTCGTCGGCACGGTCATCTTCGCCGTCCTCACCGAGATCACCCTCGCCTTCATCGGCGTCGCCGACATCTCCCACTGGAACTGGGGCACGGTCCTCTTCTGGGCCCAGTCCAACCAGGCCCTCGCCCAGGGAGCCTGGTGGTGGTTCGTCCCCGCCGGCCTGTGCATCGCCCTGCTGGGCACCGCGCTGGCCCTCATCAACTTCGGCATCGACGAGTTCGTCAACCCCCGCCTGCGCACCGCCACCGGATCCTCCCGGAAGGTGAAGATGCGCGTCGGCTTCACCCCCGTGGCCCGGAAGTCCACCGGCGACGGACCCCGCGAGCACAGCAGCAAGGAGCCGCGCCCATGAGCGCCGAGCCGGTCCTGACCGTCAGCGGACTCAACGTCGACTACGGCACCGACGCGCACGCCGTCCACGCCCTGCGCGACATCGACCTCACCCTGCGCCGGGGTGAAGTCCTGGGCCTCGCAGGGGAGTCGGGCTCCGGGAAGTCGACGCTCGCCTACGCGGTGACCCGGCTGCTGTCCCCGCCCGGCGTCATCACCGGGGGAGAGGTCCACTACCACCGGCCCGGTGGCGACCGCGTCGACATCCTCTCCCTCGCCCCGGACCAGTTGCGCGCCTTCCGCTGGCAGGAGCTGTCCATCGTCTTCCAGGGGGCGATGAACTCCCTCAACCCGGTGCACACCGTCCACAGCCAGCTCACCGACGTCCTCGCCGCCCACCGCCCCGAGCTGAAGAAGCGCCAACGCACGGCAAGAGCCGAGGAGTTGCTCAGCCTTGTCGGCATCTCCGCCGACCGGCTCGCCGCCTACCCGCACCAGCTCTCCGGCGGGATGCGCCAGCGCGTGATGATCGCGATGGCGCTCGCCCTGGAACCCGAGATCGTCATCATGGACGAGCCGACCACCGCGCTCGACGTCGTCATGCAACGGCAGATCCTGCGACGGCTCGTCCAGTTGAGGGAACAGCTGAACTTCTCGGTCGTGTTCATCACCCACGACATCTCCCTGCTGATCGAATTCTCGGACCGGATCGCGATCATGTACGGGGGCCGCATCGTGGAGCAGGCGGGCGCGGCGGAGATCTACCGCGACCCCCGCCACCCCTACAGCGACGGGCTCCTGCACTCCTTCCCCGCACTCCACGGCCCGCGCCGCGAACTGACCGGCATCCCCGGCTCCCCGCCGCACCTCTCCGCGATGCCCACCGGATGCGCCTTCCACCCGCGCTGCGGCAAGGCCTTCGCGCCGTGCGCCGGGCAGGTCCCGGTACTGGCCCCGCCCATCGACGGACCCGGCCGCGCGGTCGCCTGCCATCTGCACACCTGACCGGGCCCCTCCCCTCCTACGTACGGAGACCCATGAACCTCGCCACCACTCCTCAGCGAATCCTCTCTCCGGCCCCGGTACGCGGACTCCCGGCCGGCTTCCGCTGGGGGGTCGCCACCTCCTCGTACCAGATAGAGGGTGCGGCCACCGAGGACGGCCGCACGCCGTCCATCTGGGACACCTTCTGCCGGGTGCCGGGCGCGGTGGAGGGCGGCGAGCACGGCGACGTGGCCTGCGACCACTACCACCGGATGCCCGAGGACGTGGAGCTGATCGCGGGCCTCGGCGTCGACACGTACCGCTTCTCGCTCGCCTGGCCCCGCATCCAGCCGGGCGGCCGGGGCCCGGCCAACAGGAAGGGGCTGGACTTCTACAAGCGGCTGATCGACGAGCTCCGGGGGCGCGGGGTCACCCCTTGGATCACCCTGTACCACTGGGACCTGCCGCAGGAGCTGGAGGACGCGGGCGGCTGGCCCGCACGCGACACCGCCCTGCGCTTCGCGGAGTACGCCTCCCTCGCGTACGAGGCCCTCGGCGACCGGGTCGAGCACTGGACCACGCTGAACGAGCCCTGGTGCTCGGCGATGCTCGGTTACGCCCACGGGGTGCACGCCCCGGGCCGCCGCGACCCGGGCGACGCCATGGCCGCCGTCCACCACCTGCTCCTGGGCCACGGCCTCGCCGCCGGTGCCCTGCGGGGCGCGGCCGGGGGCAACCCGCTGGAGCTGGGCATCACCCTCAACCTCGGCACCGCAACCCCCGAGACCGACAGCGAGGCCGACCAGGAGGCAGCCCGCCGCGCCGATGGCATGGGCGCCCGGCTCTATCTCGACCCGCTCGTCCACGGCCGCTACCCGCAGGACATCGTCGTGGACCTGGCCGCCCAGCGCATCGAACTCCCGGTCCGGGAAGGCGACCTGGCCGCCATCGCCGCCCCGCTCGACGTCCTCGGCGTCAACTTCTACCGGGGCATGCAGTTCTCCGGCGTCACCGAGGACGGCTCGACCACCGACGCCGATGGGCTGCCCGTCACCCGTGTAGTGGACCGCGACCTGCCGCGCACCGCGATGGACTGGGAGATCACCCCGACCGAACTCACCGATCTGCTGGTGCGGTTGGAGCGCGACTACGGGCTGCCGACCGTTGTCACGGAGAACGGCGCGGCCTTCGACGACACCGTCGCCGCCGACGGCTCCGTCCCCGACGCCGACCGCACGGCCTACCTCGCCGACCACATCGACGCCGTCGTCGCCGCCCGCGCCCAAGGGGCCGACGTCCGGGGCTACTTCGCCTGGTCGCTGATGGACAACTTCGAGTGGGCGTACGGCTACGCGAAACGGTTCGGCATCGTCCGCGTCGACTACGGCACCCAGGTCCGCACGCTCAAGGACAGCGCGAAGTGGTACCGCGACACGATTCGCCTCACCCGCGCCGCCGACACCGCGTAGCGCACCAACCCCTCTGATCCGTAACGACGTTCGGACACCCGCGACCCCAGAAAGAGAGCGCTCCCAAAAATGTCCCGCATTCCGTACGCCCGCCCCCGCAAGGGCAGAAGCAGACCCGCGACGGCCGCTTTCGCCGCCGCGGCCGTCCTGGCCACCCTGCTCGCCGGATCGGCCACCGGCCCCGCCGCAGCCGCCGACGAACCCGCCCCCGTCCTCGTCGACCGCTTCGAGGGCGAGGTGCCGCTCGGCAACAACCCGCCCGCCGACGCCATCTTCACCTGGGGCGGCGACGCGGACGACCACCCGCAGCTCAAGCTGGCCGAACGCGCGGACGCCCCCGAGGGCGAGCAGGTCCTCGAAGGCTCCTACGACATCAGCGCGTACGGCGGGTTCAGTCACGAGTTCGCCGTGGACACCCCGCCGCAGAGCTGGACCGCCCACCAGGGCATCCGCTTCTGGTGGTACGGCCAGAACACCGCGCCCCTGCCGCCCGGTTCGGGCAAGCGGATCAACTTCGAGATCAAGGACGGCGGCGCGAACGGCGGCGCGTCCGAGCTGTGGACCACCTCGTTCACCGACGACTGGGAGGGCTGGCACCTCGTCGAGATCCCGTTCGCGGACTTCGTCTACCGGGCCGACTACCAGCCCGTCGGCGGCATCGACCAGGTGCTCGGCCTGAACGAGATGTGGGGCTACGCCGTCACCCTGCCCGGCGGCGCGCCCGGCGAGTTCGCGATGGACGCCGTCGAGCTGTACGGCAAGGCGGACCCGGCGCTCACCGCGAGCGTGGTCACCGACACGGCCGTACGCCCGGTGAAGAACGGTGCGAGCGCGGAGCTGACGCTCTCCGTCGCCACCACCGGCTCCGTCCCCACCGAGGAGCCAGTGACCATTGCGTACGCCACCGAGGGCGGCACGGCGGAGGCCGGGAAGGACTACACCCCCGTCACCGGCAGCCACACCTTCCCTGCGGGCACGGCCTCCGGCACCACCCACAAGGTCACCGTCCGCACGGCGAAGGCGTCCAAGCCCGCCGAGGCGAAGACGATCCCGCTGGAGCTGACCGTCACCGGCGCGAAGGCCCCCCGGGAGAACCCGCAGGTCGTCATCGACGCCCACGGACTCCCGTACCAGAACGCCAAGCTGCCCGTGAAGCAGCGGGTGGCGGACCTGCTGGGACGCCTCTCGCTCGCCGAGAAGGCCGGCCAGATGACCCAGGCCGAGCGCAACGCGCTCCGCGCCCCCGGTGACATCGCCGCCTACGACCTCGGCTCGCTGCTCTCCGGCGGCGGCTCGGTCCCCACCCCGAACACGGCGGCGGCCTGGGCGAAAATGGTCGACGCCTACCAACTGCGCGCCCAGGCAACCCGTTTCCAGATCCCGCTGATCTACGGCGTGGACGCGGTGCACGGCCACAACAACGTCGTGGGCGCGACGATCATGCCGCACAACATCGGCATCGGCGCGGGCCGCGACCCGAAGAGCGCCGAGAGGACCGGCGCGATCACCGCGAAGGAAGTCCGCTCCACCGGCGTCCCGTGGGACTTCGCTCCTTGCGTCTGTGTCACCCGCGACGAGCGCTGGGGTCGCAGCTACGAGGCGTTCGGCGAGGACCCGGCCCTCGTCGAGGCCATGGAGACGGTCATCCAGGGCATGCAGGGCAGCCCGTCCGGCAAGGACCTGCACCGCAACGACAAGGTCCTCGGCAGCGCGAAGCACTTCGTCGGCGACGGCGGCACCGAGTACGGCTCCGCCACCACCGGCTCGTACACGATCGACCAGGGCATCACCAAGGTCACCCGCCAGGAGCTGGAGGCAGTGCACCTCTCGCCGTTCGAGGAGTCGGTGAAGCGGGGTGTCGGCACGATCATGCCGTCCTACTCCTCCCTCGACATCCTGGGCGACGACCAGGGCCCGGTGAAGATGCACGCCAACGCCGAGATGATCAACGGCGTCCTCAAGGACCGGATGGGCTTCGAGGGCTTCGTCATCAGCGACTGGCAGGCCATCGACCAGATCCCCGGCGACTACCCGAGCGACGTCCGCACGTCCGTCAACGCCGGACTCGACATGATCATGGTCCCGACCGCGTACCAGGACTTCACCAAGACCCTGAAGGACGAGGTCACCGCTGGCCGCATCAGCGAGGCCCGGATCGACGACGCGGTCGCCCGCATCCTCACCCAGAAGTTCCGCCTCGGCCTCTTCGAGAAGCCGTACGCGGACACCACCCACCTCGACAAGGTCGGCTCGGCCGAACACCGCGCGGTGGCCCGTGAGGCGGCCGCGAAGTCGCAGGTGCTGCTGAAGAACGAGGGGGCGGTCCTGCCGCTCAAGCCGAGCCAGAAGGTGTACGTCGCCGGGTCCAACGCCGACGACATCGGCAACCAGGCCGGCGGCTGGACGATCAGCTGGCAGGGCTCCTCCGGGAAGACCACCCCGGGCACGACGATCCTGGAGGGCATGAAGAAGGCGGCGAAGAACCCGGAGTCCGTCACGTACTCGCGCGACGCCTCCGCCGCCACGGACGGCTACGACGTCGGTGTCGTGGTCGTCGGCGAGACCCCGTACGCCGAGGGCATCGGGGACGTCGGCAACGGCCACGACCTGGAGCTGACGGCGGCCGACCAGGCAGCCGTGGACAAGGTCTGCGCGGCCATGGAGTGCGCCGTCCTCATCGTCTCGGGCCGCCCGCAGCTCATCGGCGACCAGCTCGGGAAGATCAACGCGCTGGTGGCCTCCTGGCTGCCGGGCTCCGAGGGCGACGGCGTGGCCGACGTGCTCTACGGCAAGCGCGCCTTCACCGGGCAGCTCCCGGTGACCTGGCCGAAGTCGGAGACGCAGCTCCCGATCAACGTCGGGGACGCGGCGTACGACCCGCAGTTCCCCTACGGCTGGGGCCTGACCACCCTGAAGAAGCCCCCGGCCGGCGGTGAGCTGACCCTCGCGGCCCTCGCCGTCGCCGCCCAGGTCGCCGAGAAGGCGCATCTGGGGAAGACCCCGGCAGGCAAGGCGATCGTGGACCAGGCCAGGCTGCTGGTCCAGCAGAAGATCGACGGGAAGTTCGGCCAGGCGGTCGCCAAGCCCTTCGCGGAGGCGGACCACCTGCTGCTCAAGGGTGACCTGACGGGCGCGGTGGCCAAGCTGCGCACGGCCTACCGAGCCGCGTAGTCATACGGCCCTCCAGACGGGCGACGGCGTTCGTCGCCCGTCTGGAGTAGCGTTAAGT
>NZ_JBHXJG010000170.1:0-16017 GCF_042723425.1 Streptomyces sp. NPDC058375
GCTGCCAGCTGGGGGAAGACAGCGTCCGGGTGCTCCCCGTGCCTACTCCGCTCCACCGGCGTCGGCACGAATACCGCCGGGCGATTCTCCGCGCGCCACTCGCCTACCCGCCGGGCCCCCTGGCCGAGTACCGCAAGCAGCGGATGAAGGCGTGGCGGGCGGAGCTGAACCTGCGGGTGATCGAGGCGGGGCGCAGCGGTTCCGGGGCGGCGGCGACACGGCTGCTGCCGGCCCGGCTGCTCTCCCGCGAGATGGGGCGGTGGGTCCGGCTGCGGGCCCGCCACACCGCGTCGCTGGAGCGGCGCCGCAAGGACATGGACGCCCCGCTCGACCGCTTCACCACGGCCTTCTGGGTGCGGGCGATGGGCGAACGGGCCTGGCGGCGGCTCGACCCCGGGCTGTGGGACCTGGAACTGGCCTACGGCAAGGTCATCGACGCCCTGGAGCCCGACCTGATCCACGCCAACGACTTCCGGATGCTCGGCGTGGGCGCACGGGCCAAACTGCGGGCCGAGGCCAAGGGGCGCACCGTCCGGCTCGTCTGGGACGCGCACGAGTTCCTGCCCGGCATCAAGCCGTGGAGCCCGCACCCGCGCTGGCACGTCGCCCAGTGCGCCCATGAGCGGGAGCACGCCAAATACGCCGACGCCGTCACGACCGTCTCGGCCTCGCTGGCGAAGATGCTGGCCGAGCACCACGGTCTGAGCGACCTTCCCGACGTCGTGCTCAACTGCCCCGACACGGTGATCCCCGCCGACCGGGCCGCCGCGCCGGTGCCCGACCTGCGGGCCCTGTGCGGCATCGGACCGGAGGTGCCGCTCGCGGTCTACAGCGGTTCGGCGGCTCCGCAGCGGGGTCTGGACATCATGGTCGAGGCGCTGCCCCGCCTGCCGGAGTCCCATGTGGCGTTCATCGTGCCCCGCGCGGGCTCGCCGTACACGCAGTCGCTCAAGGCGCGGGCGACGGTGCTCGGCGTCCGCGACCGGGTGCACATCCTGCCGTACGTCCCGCACGACCAGGTGGTCCGCCACCTGGCCGCCGCGGACGTCGGGGTCATCCCGATCCACCACTGGCCGAACCACGAGATCGCCCTGATCACCAAGTTCTTCGAGTATTCCCACGCCCGGCTGCCGCTGGTCGTCAGCGATGTCCGGACGATGGCGGCGACGGTCGCCGCCACCGGCCAGGGCGAGGTGTTCACGGCCGAGGACGTCGAGGACTACGTACGGGCGATGACCGCCGTCCTCGCCGATCCCCGGCGCTACCGCGACGCCTACGCACGGCGGGACCTGCTCGCGGAATGGACCTGGGAGGCGCAGGCGGCCGTCCTGGACGGCGTGTACTCCCGGCTCGTCGAAGGCGCTCCGGCCCCCGCCGGGCGACGGATGACCAAGGTCGCTCCGTGACCGGACCGAGGAAGGCCACCGTGACCGGGCCGCCCGATGTCACCGTGATCGTGGCCGTCTACAACACGATGCCCTACCTGACGGAGTGCCTGAACTCCCTGGTGGCGCAGAGCATCGGGCTGGACCGCCTCGAGGTGATCGCGGTCGACGACGGCTCGACGGACGGCAGCGGGCCGGAACTCGACCGGTTCGCCGCGACGTACCCGGACACGGTCACGGTGCTGCACCAGGCCAACTCCGGCGGCCCGGCCGCCCCGAGCAATCGCGGCCTGGAACGGGCGACCGGCCGGTTCGTCTTCTTCGTCGGCTCCGACGACCGGCTGGGGGACGAGGCCCTGGAGCGGCTGGTGGCGTACGCCGACGAGCACGGGTCGGACATCGTCGTCGGCCGGGCGGTCGGGGTCAACGGGCGGTACGTGCACCAGAAGCTGTACGAGCACAACGCCCCCGACATCAGCCTCTACGACTCGCCCCTGCCGTTCACGCTGGCCAACACCAAGCTCTTCCGGCGCTCGCTGGTGGAGGAGTACGGCCTGCGCTTCCCCGAGGATCTGCCGGTCGGCAGCGACCAGCCCTTCACCATCGAGGCGTGCGTCCGGGCCCGCCGGATCTCCGTGCTCGCCGACTACATCTGCTACTACGCGGTCAAGCGGGGCGACGCGAGCAACATCACCTACCGGGCCGACCCTCTCAGCCGGCTGCGGTGCACCGCCCGCATCATGGCGCACGCGGCCGGTCTCGTGGAGGCGGGCCCGCGGCGGGACGCGCTGCTGTCCCGGCACTTCACCTGGGAGCTCTCCAAGCTCCTGCCGGCGGACTTCCCGGCCCTGCCCGCGGTGACCAGGAAGAGCCTGTGCGAGGGGATCGCGGAGCTGCTGGACGCCTACTACACCGACGCGCTGCGCGACGGTACGGGGGTACGCAGACGGGTGCGGTTCGGTCTGGCCCGCCAGGGGGCCGTGGACGCCCTGAGCCGGGCCATCGCGGACGAGACCCGGCAAGGAGCCCCGCCCTTCCTGCTGGAGGGCGACCGGGCCTTCGCCCTCTATCCGGGGTTCCGGGACCTCGCCGTCGGGCTGGACGACCGGTATTACGAAGTCCTCGGCGAGACCGTCGCGGGCCGTCTCGCGGCGGGGACCGTGTTCGAGTCGGCCCACTGGGAGCAGCACGGCGAGGACCTCGGGCTCACCGTCCGGCTGCGCCTCAAGGTCACCGGCGACACCTCCTCGGTGACGGTCGCCCTGGCCCAGGGCGCCATGCCGCAGAGCGCCGACCGGCCGGGCGCCCGCCGACTGCCGCCGACGCAGCCACGGCCCCCGTCGACCGGAGACGTCACCACGAAGGCGGCGGAGGACGGACCCGGCACCCTCGTCCTGGCCCGCCTCCCGGTGCCCGCGGGCCGGGCCAAGAAGGGGGTCCGGGTCTACCTCGACGTCGCCGGGAGGACCTACGAGATCCCGGTACGGACCGAGGGGCGGCCCATGCCGCTGGCCCGCCGGTGGGGCGAGGCCGAGCCCCACCGGGTCGCGGCCTGGCCCAACTCCAAGGGCAGGCTCGTGATCACGACGGCTCCGCTGACGGAGCGCGGGGGATGGGGGGCACGGCTGTCGAGAGCGCTGGGATCGCTGGGATCAGAGAGAAAGCGGAGCGGATGAACATCTGTGTGGTCGCCCTGGGCAAGATCGGGCTCCCGCTCGCCGTGCAGTTCGCCGCCAAGGGCCACACGGTGATCGGCGCGGACACCGACGAGAGGGTCGTCTCCCTCGTGAACGCGGCCGCCGAGCCCTTCCCCGGCGAGGAAGGGCTCGGCGAGCGGCTGCGGGAGGCGGTCGGGGCGGGCCGGCTCTCGGCCACCACCGACACCACGGCCGCGGTCGCCGCGTCCGACGCCGTCGTGATCGTCGTCCCGCTCTTCGTGGACGCCGAGGGCGTCCCCGACTTCGGCTGGATGGACGCCGCCACCAAGTCCGTCGCCGCCGGCCTGCGGCCGGGCACCCTGGTCAGCTACGAGACCACCCTGCCCGTGGGCACCACCCGCACCCGCTGGGCGCCGATGCTGGCCGAGGGCTCCGGACTGACGGCCGGGGTGGACTTCTCCCTGGTCTTCTCGCCGGAGCGGGTCCTCACCGGCCGGGTCTTCGCCGATCTGCGCCGCTATCCCAAGCTGGTCGGCGGCATCGACCCGGAGTCCACCCGGCGCGGAGCCGCCTTCTACGCGTCCGTGCTCGACTTCGACGACCGCGACGACCTGCCCCGCCCCAACGGCGTCTGGGACCTGGGCCCGGCGGAGGCCTCCGAGCTGGCGAAGCTCGCCGAGACGACCTACCGGGACGTCAACATCGCGCTGGCCAACCAGTTCGCCCGCTTCGCCGACCGCCGCGGCATCGACGTCGAGCAGGTCATCGAGGCGTGCAACAGCCAGCCCTACAGCCACATCCACCGGCCGGGCATCGCCGTCGGCGGGCACTGCATCCCGGTCTATCCGCAGATGTACCTGTGGAACGACCCGGAGGCGACGGTGGTCCGCGCCGCCCGGGAGGCCAACGCCGCCATGCCCGCGTACGCCGTCGACCTGCTGGCGGCCGCCTACGGCGATCTGAGCGGCGTCGGGGTGCTGGTCCTGGGCGCCGCCTACCGCGGCGGCGTCAAGGAGACCGCCTTCTCGGGCGTCTTCGGCGTGGTCGAGGCGCTGCGGGCACGCGGCGCCGTGCCGTTCGTCTCGGACCCCCTGTACGGCCCCGACGAGCTGAGAGGACTGGGGCTGGTCCCGCACGAGAGCCAGACCGTCACCGCGGCGATCGTCCAGGCCGACCACCCCGAGTACCGCGAGCTCTCGGCGGACGTCCTGCCGGATGTGCGCGTGCTGGTCGACGGACGCCGTACGACCGACCCCGACCGCTGGCCGGGGGTACGGCGGCTCGTCATCGGCGGGTGAGCCGGTGGCGACCGGGGCTCACCCCGTGTGCTCGGTGAGGACTTCGTCCCTCTCGGTGTAGCGGGCCCCGGTCGCCGGGCACTCCCACTCCCCGGGTGCGCCGTCCCGGGGAACCAGCCGTACGCCGGTCCGTCCGACCCAGCCGATCCGACGGGCCGGCACCCCTGCCACCAGTGCGAAGTCCGGGACGTCCCTGGTCACGACCGCGCCGGCCGCGATCATCGCCCACGCCCCGATCCGGACCGGGGCGACACAGACCGCCCGCGCCCCGAGCGACGCGCCCTCCGCGACCACGACCCCCACCGGCTCCCAGTCGCCGCCGCGCCGCTGCCGGCCGTCGGGGTCGACCGACCGCGGGTTGCGGTCGTTGGTGAGCACCACCGCCGGGCCCACGAAGACCCCGTCCGCCAGCTCGGCCGGTTCGTAGACGAGGGCGAAGTTCTGCAGCTTCACGTTGTCGCCGATCCGCACGCCGGCGCCGACGTAGGCTCCCCGGCCGACCACGCAGTGCTCGCCGAGCCGCGCCCCTTCACGGATCTGGGCCAGCTCCCAGACGCTGCTGCCCGCTCCGACGACGGCGCTCCCGTCGACCTGGGCGGTCGGCTGCACTCGGTAGTCCACGTTCGACGCCTTCCGGAGAGGGTTCTCCGCGAAACTCTACGGTTTGACCCCCACACCCCCGCCCCGTAACCTTGACCCTCGGTGTGTTTCTTCACGCACCTGCCCCTGAGCACATCCCTCCCGGTCACGGTCGGTGTTCGCGCCGCCCGCCAGGAGAGGCCGCTCATCCTTCCGGATCGCCCCGGGCCTCGGCCCGTGCGAGCGGCTGGCATCAGGGGATCCGTTCCGAGCGAGAGAGAGATCCGCGTGTACGCCATCGTGCGCAGCGGTGGTCGCCAGCACAAGGTAGCTGTCGGCGACATCGTTGAGGTTGACAAGATTTCCACTGCCAAGGTTGGCGACACGGTCGAGCTCTCGACCCTGCTCGTTGTCGACGGTGACGCGGTCACCAGCGACCCGTGGGTGCTGGACGGCATCAAGGTCACGGCCGAGATCGTGGACCACCACAAGGGCGCGAAGATCGACATCCTTCGCTACAAGAACAAGACCGGCTACCGCCGTCGCCAGGGTCACCGCCAGCAGTACACGGCGATCAAGGTCACCGGTATCCCCGCGGCTGCGAAGTAAGGGACTGAGAACACATGGCACACAAGAAGGGCGCATCGTCCACTCGGAACGGGCGCGACTCCAATGCTCAGCGGCTCGGCGTGAAGCGCTTCGGCGGTCAGGCCGTCAACGCCGGTGAGATCCTGGTCCGCCAGCGCGGCACCCACTTCCACCCCGGCGCGGGCGTCGGCCGTGGCGGCGACGACACGCTGTTCGCGCTGACCGCCGGTGCGGTGGAGTTCGGCACGCACCGCGGCCGCAAGGTCGTGAACATCGTTCCGCTCGCCGTCTGATCCTTCTCAGCGCGCGCAGAACGACACACAGCACCTTCCGAGGGCGGATCTCAGCTTTCCCGGCGAACGGGGAAGCGGGTCCGCCCTCGGCGTGTTACGACAGAGACAATTCCGTATTTCCCTGCTGTACCTGGAGGCACCAACCATGACCACCTTCGTGGACCGCGTCGAGCTGCATGCCGCCGCGGGTAACGGAGGCCACGGCTGCGCCTCCGTCCACCGTGAGAAGTTCAAGCCGCTGGGAGGCCCCGACGGGGGCAACGGCGGACGCGGCGGCGATGTGATCCTCGTCGTCGAGCAGTCCGTGACCACGCTGCTCGACTACCACCACAGCCCCCACCGCAAGGCCACCAACGGCCAGCCCGGCGCCGGCGACAACCGCTCCGGCAAGGACGGCCAGGACCTGGTCCTGCCCGTCCCCGACGGCACCGTGGTCCTCGACAAGGCCGGCAACGTCCTCGCCGACCTCGTCGGCCAGGGCACCACCTTCGTGGCCGGTCAGGGCGGCCGCGGCGGCCTCGGCAACGCGGCGCTGGCCTCCGCCCGCCGCAAGGCCCCGGGCTTCGCGCTGCTCGGCGAGCCGGGCGAGAGCCGGGACATCGTCCTGGAGCTCAAGACCGTCGCCGACGTGGCCCTCGTGGGGTACCCGAGCGCGGGCAAGTCCTCGCTGATCTCGGTGCTCTCCGCGGCCAAGCCGAAGATCGCGGACTACCCGTTCACCACCCTCGTACCGAACCTCGGCGTCGTCACCGCCGGTTCGACCGTCTACACCATCGCGGACGTCCCCGGCCTCATCCCCGGCGCCAGCCAGGGCAAGGGCCTCGGCCTGGAGTTCCTGCGCCACGTCGAGCGCTGCTCGGTCCTCGTGCACGTCCTGGACACCGCGACCCTGGAGTCCGACCGCGACCCCGTCTCCGACCTCGACATCATCGAGGAGGAGCTGCGCCAGTACGGCGGACTGGAGAACCGGCCCCGCATCGTCGCGCTGAACAAGGTCGACATCCCCGACGGCCAGGACCTCGCCGACATGATCCGCCCCGACCTGGAGGCCCGCGGCTACCAGGTCTTCGAGGTCTCCGCCATCGCGCACAAGGGCCTCAAGGAGCTGAGCTTCGCGCTCGCCGGGATCATCGCCGAGGCGCGCGCGTCCAAGCCGAAGGAGGAGGCGACCCGCATCGTCATCCGCCCCAAGGCCGTCGACGACGCGGGCTTCACCGTCACCCTGGACGACGAGGGCATCTACCGGGTGCGCGGCGAGAAGCCCGAGCGCTGGGTGCGCCAGACCGACTTCAACAACGACGAGGCCGTCGGCTACCTCGCCGACCGGCTCAACCGCCTCGGCGTCGAGGACGCCCTGATGAAGGCGGGCGCGCGGGCCGGCGACGGCGTCGCGATCGGCCCCGAGGAGAACGCGGTCGTCTTCGACTGGGAGCCGACCGTGAGCGCCGGCGCCGAGATGCTCGGCCGCCGCGGCGAGGACCACCGCCTGGAGGAGCCGCGCCCCGCCGCGCAGCGCCGCCGGGACCGCGACGCCGAACGCGACGACGCGGAGAAGGAGTACGACGAGTTCGACCCCTTCTAGGGCTTCCCGGAGGCGAGTTCGCCTCCTTCCGAAGGAGGCGAACTCGTCGGCCGCGGCCCACGGCCCGTCTCTCCGGAGGCGGGCCGTCCGGTAGCCTCGGGGCCGGGCATCGGCGGTTTTCGCCGGTCACACCGGGTGCACGTGCTGCTCATGTGCCGATTGCGCAACACATCTGTGGGGTCGGTCACCCCGCGCATCACCCCGGTACCGCCCAACTTCCCTGGCCAGAGGGTGAACTGCGGGCATTCGCAGGGCGAGCGACGGACGACGTCCACCTTGCGAGACGGTCACGGAGAGTGCGACCATCACACTGTTCCCCCTGTCATAGCAAGGTAGGTCGTCTGTGTCTGTGCCGCATGAAGCCAAGCCCCGGACCACAGCGGTCGTGCTCGCCGGTGGGACCGGCCAGCGCGTCGGCCTGTCGATCCCCAAGCAGTTGCTGAAGATCGCCGGCAAGGCCGTCATCGAGCACACGCTGACCATCTTCGAGAACGCCGAGGGCATCGACGACGTCATCGTGCTGATGGCGCCCGGGTTCGTCCCCGACGTCGAGAAGATCGTCGCGAAGGCCGGACTGTCCAAGGTCACGCGGATCATCGAGGGCGGCACCACCCGCAACGAGACCACCGAGCGCGCCATCGCGGCCCTCGGCGAGGGCCTCGCCGAGGGCGAGGACCGCAACGTCCTCTTCCATGACGCGGTCCGCCCCCTGCTGTCACAGCGTGTGATCACGGACTGTGTCGACGCGCTGGAGCGCTACCAGGCCGTCGACGTCGCCATCCCGTCCGCGGACACGATCATCGTGACCCGTACGCACGGTGAGGACGGCGAGTTCATCACCGACGTGCCCGACCGCTCCCGGCTGCGCCGCGGCCAGACGCCGCAGGCCTTCAAGCTCTCCACGATCCGCAGGGCGTACGAGGTCGCGGCGGGGGATCCCAACTTCCAGGCCACCGACGACTGTTCGGTGGTCCTCAAGTACCTGCCCGACGTGCCGATCTACGTGGTCGCGGGCGACGAGTACAACATGAAGGTGACCCAGCCGGTCGACGTCTTCATCACCGACAAGCTCTTCCAGCTGGCCTCCACCGCCGCCCCGCGCCAGGCCGACGAGGCCGCCTACCGGGAGCTGCTCACGGGCAAGACCCTGGTGGTCTTCGGCGGTTCGTACGGCATCGGCGCCGACATCGCCGCCCTCGCCGAGAGCTACGGCGCGAAGGTCTACGCGCTCGGCCGCTCCACCACCGGGACGCACGTGGAGAACCCGGAGCACGTGGACGACGCGCTCTCCAAGGCGTACGGCGAGACCGGCCGGATCGACTACGTCATCAACACCGCGGGCGTGCTGCGGATCGGCAAGCTGGCCGAGACCGACAACACGACCATCCAGGAAGCGCTGAACGTCAACTACCTGGCCCCCGTGCAGATCGCCCGCGCCTCGTACAAGTACCTGGCGGAGACCCAGGGGCAGCTGCTGCTCTACACCTCCAGCAGCTACACCCGGGGCCGCGCGGAGTACAGCCTCTACTCCTCCACCAAGGCCGCCATGGTCAACCTGACCCAGGCGCTCGCCGACGAGTGGGCGGGCGAGGGCATCCGGGTCAACTGCGTGAACCCGGAGCGCACCGCGACCCCGATGCGCACCAAGGCGTTCGGCCAGGAGCCCGAGGGCTCGCTGCTCTCCTCGGAGGCCGTGGCGCGCACCTCGCTGGACGTCCTGCTCTCCGAGCTGACCGGTCACGTCATCGACGTACGGCAGCAGGACCCGACGGCCGGAGCCGCCGAGTCCTCCGGCTTCGAGCAGGCTCTGGCCTCGGTGCTGGACCGTCAGGCAGATGTGTAATAATTCTTGACAAATGAGCTTTTCGGGCCTCTGTGATCACCTTTCCGTGAGCACAGAGGCCCGAATGCGTGAGAACGCATCCTTTTATTTCCCGCTATAGGTGAATTAACCGGCACCCCTCTCTGGAGCAGGTTCTTCGTGATTTCGACAGCTATTCGCCTGGCCCGCGTGGGCAACAGGTCTGAGCTGGCGGCAGCGTTGCTGATGGCGTTGGGATACCCCTGTGTCATGCTCGCCGCGCTTCTCCCCAACATCTGGTTCTTCGCAGCGGCCGCGGCCGGCACGTATATCGCGGACTGGTATCTGCACCAGCGGGGGAGTTACCTGATCAACCGGCTCGGCAAAGTGCGCGCCGGCCTGTCGATCCGCTTTCTGCTCCGCCAGTTGATGGTGATCCTGCTTCTCGCGCGACTGGATCTCGCGGAAGAGCCGCTCTTCTACGCCGCGGTGGCCGGATTCCTGCTCTTCTACGCGCTGCAGGCTCCGCACGGGGCGCTCACCACGCTGATCCGGCTGCGCCGCACGATGCCGGTCGTCACGCGCAACGTCGACCTGAGCGCCGTCCGCATCCCCGACGCCCCTCCGCAGCTGCTGCTGCGACGGTCCGCCGAGAAGATGCTCCACCTGGACATCCCCGCGGTCGCCGGTGTGCTGATCGCGGCCGGGACGGGCGTGGACGAGATCGGCTACGCGGGCGCCGCCCTCACCCTGCTGCTGGCTCTGCTCTACCTGATCCTGCTCGCCCCGTTCGCGCGCCGCAGCCGGCTGGTCCCCCCGGCCCCCGCGGTGCTCGCCGCCGTGGACACCTGGCTGCGCTCGTACCAGCCGACGGTGGTGTTCTACTTCTCCGGCTCGAACGAGTCCGCCTACCAGGGCAACATGTGGCTGGAGACCCTGAGCCGGGTCGAGGGGCGGCCGCTGATCATCATGCGGGAGCGCGGTCTCGTCCCGCAGCTCGCCGAGACCTCCGTCCCGGTGATCTGCGTCCCGGCGGGCACGCACCTGATGAACCTGGACCTCTCCACGGTCCGGGTCTGCCTCTACCCCGCGAACGTGGGCAAGAACATCCACATCCTGCGCGTTCCGACCATGAAGCACGTCTTCATCGGCCACGGCGACAGCGACAAGCTCGCCAGTGTGAACCCCTACTCCAAGGTGTACGACGAGGTGTGGACGGCGGGCCGGGCCGGCCGCGACCGCTACGCGCTGGCCGACGTGGGGGTGCGGGACGAGGACATCGTCGAGGTCGGACGCCCGCAGCTGGAGCCCATCCAGAGCTGGACGGGGACCATCCGCAACCCCATCGCCACCGTCCTCTACGCCCCCACCTGGGAGGGCTGGGACGACAACCCCGGCAACACGTCGCTGCTGCTGGCCGGTGAGAACATCGTGCGGCGGCTGCTGGCCGCGGACCCGCCGGTCCGGGTCATCTACAAGCCGCACCCCTTCACCGGCATTCGGAGCGCCAAGGCCAAGGCCGTCGACGCCAGGATCACCGCCATGCTGGAGGCCGCGGCCGTCCGGCGCGCCGCTGAGCCGCGCTGGGCCGCCGAGGCCTCGGAAGCGGCGGCCGGGCAGCGCGAGGCCCAGGCCGAACTGGCGCGCATCGAGGCCCGCCTGGCCCAGCTGGAGTCCTCCGGCCGCTTTGGCGGGGACGCGGCCGAGCTGTCGAGGATCTCGCTCGCCGACCCCGCGCGGGAGGCCGAGACGACGGCCCTGCGGTCCGCGTGGAACGACGCCTACTGGCGGTCCTTCGGCTGGTGGGAGCACCGTACGGTCACCGGGGCGCAGCCTCGCCTGTACGACTGCTTCAACGAGGCCGACGCGATGGTCTCGGACATCTCCAGTGTGGTCTCCGACTTCATCGCGAGCGGCAAGCCCTACGCCGTGACCGACTCCGCGGCCCTGGGCGCGGAGGAGTTCCGGAGGCAGAACACCGCGGTGCGGGCCGCCGTGATCCTCTCCAACGAGGCCGCGGAGCTCGACGAGCTGCTGGCCGCGGTGGCGGACCCCGCGGCGGACACCCAGGCCGAGGCGCGGCACGAGCTGAAGAGCTATCTGCTGGGCCCGGACGAGCCGACGTCCATGGAGCAGTTCAACGCCGCTGTGCGCGCTCTCACGGCCAAGGCCGAGGCGCGCAACGCGGGCGTCGCCCAGCGGGCCGCCGGTCAGCCGGTGGTGTCGGCAGGGCCCGACCCGGAGGACTCCTCCAGCGGCGCCGGCGACGGCGAGCAGGAGCTGTCCGACGAGGCGGCGGCCTCGGCGGACCCGGACGCGGTCGGCGCGTCCGAGCGGGAACCGGCCACGGGCGAGGAGGCCTCCCGCCTGCACTGACCCGCCGGTCTTCGGACAGGTGACCGGTGGTCATCTGTCCGGAAATGAAGCAACCCCGACAGCGGCCCGTCCGTCTCTCCCAGAGGAGGGATGAACGGGTCGCTCGTCGTATGAGTGCATAAAAAATGCATAGTCGGGCAATCTTCCCTTCGTTGTGATCCAATCGACAGGTGCAGATGGCCGATATGCCGCAGAAAAGTGATGAGCCCGATGTCAGTGTGATCATCGGGGTGTATGAAGCGATGCCCTACCTGGTGCGCTGCCTGGAGTCCGTTCAGGCGCAGACCATCGGCGCGGGCCGGATGGAGATCGTCGCGGTCGACGACGGTTCCACGGACGGCAGCGGGGAGTATCTGAAGGAGTTCGCCGCCCGCACGGACATCCCCATGAGAGTCGTCAGCCAGGAGAACTCCGGCGGGCCGAGCGGACCCCGTAACGTCGGCCTGGGCTTGGCCCGCGGACGGTACGTCTTCTTCCTGGACGCCGACGACTACTTCGGCGACGAGGCCCTGGAGCGCCTGGTCGCCATGGGGGACCGGGCCGGCACGGACGTCGTCCTCGGCAAGATCGTGGGCGTCAACCGGGGCGCGGCGAAGTCGATGTGGAAGGAGACGGTCGAGCGTGCCGACCTCTTCGACTCCAACATCAAGTTCACGCTCAGCGCCCAGAAGCTGTTCCGCCGGGACCTCCTCGTACGTCTCGGCCTGTCCTTCGACGAGACGCTGCGGACAGGTGAGGACGCCCTGTTCACCATGGAGGCCTACCTCCGGGGCAACGGCGTCTCCGTCGTCGCCGACTACACCTGCTACTACCTGGTGGGCCGCGAGGACAGCAACCAGATGACCAAGAAGGGCGACTACACGCGGCGCTTCGACTCGGCCCGGGCGCTCATGGGCCTCATCGCCGAGCTCGTGCCCGCCGGACCCCGGCGCGATTCGCTGATGGTACGTCCCTTCGCCATCACGTTGCTGCCACAGTTCGGCCCCAAACTGCTCAAGCAGAAGGAGGCCGTCCGCAAGCGGAAGATGGCCCTCGCCGCCCCGCTCGTGGAGTCCTACTGGACGCCCGGCCTCGCCCGCCGGGTCAAGGTCCACGAGCGGCTCCGGCTGATGTGCATCGCCGAGAACCGGCTCGACCTCCTGCTCGACGTCCTGCGTTTCATGAAGGCCGGCGAGGAACCCGAGAAGGTCCGCCGGGGCAACCCGCCCAGGCTCCACCTGGCATATCCCCACTTCGGCGAGGGGGCGCCGCTCCCCGACTCCGCCTACGAGGTGACGGTGACGGAGTGGATCGGGGGCGACCGCGTCGACCCGACGCCGCCGAAGCCGTACGTCTCCTTCGCCCGCCGGGTCGTCCGCAAAGTCCGCCGGACGGCGCGCGCGGCCTTCCGCGCGCCCCGGGCGCACCGCGTCTGAGACGTATCCCCCGGCCGGGCTCCCGCCCTGGGCAGCACGCCCGACGGGGCCCCCGGGGGCGTCTCGGCCTCACCTTGTGATTGGCGTCACGCCATACTGTTGGGCAACCATGAGACCGTTGTACCCGTCTCATTTACGCCCCGGTTTCCTGGGGTTCATCATCAGCACGTCCCCCCGGAAAGGCACTCTCCCGTGGCGCCCCTCGATGCGATCCCCGAAGAGCTCAGTCGGCTCATGAAGTACTTCCCCGAGACTCCGGTCGAGGAGCGCCCCGCCTTCCATCGCGCAGCCGAGAACTTCCTGTCCCAGGCCGCGCCCAAGCTGGTGCGCCAGTTCTCGCCGATGGCCCGCGTCAAATGGCACCTGGCCGCCAGCGGCCGCGGCGAGGAGCTGGGCGAACTGCTCCACTACGAGCGGGAGAACCCGGGAGCCTTCTCCGTGCGCGGCCTGAGACGCGCACGCATCGAACTGCCCGGCGTGGAGAGCGACTCGCTGCCCCCCTCGGTGCGCAACTTCACCCGCAGCGAGCTGCCGGTGCGCAGCAAGCTCCTGGACCTCGCCTGGCGTGACGGCAAGCTCGTCGTGGGCGGTTACGCCTACATCCCCAACGCCCCCTCCGCGACGGGCAAGCGCTCGCTGCGCGTCGCCGCCCTGCGGCGCCTGGGCAGCCGGAGCACCCTGCCGCTGCGCCTGCGCACGGTCCGGGAGCCGCGCGCCACCATCGCCGCCAAGGGAGCGCTGCACAACTACGACTGGTCGGGCTTCGAGCTGGCCATCGACCCGAGCCGCCTTCGGGTGCAGGGCAAATGGCAGCCGGCCACCTGGCGCCTGGGCATCGGCATCCCCCGCCCCGGCGGCATGTCCATCGGCAGCGTCACCAAGAACAACGCCGGCTCCGCCGGACACAGCCTGACCCGCTTCCTCGACGACGGCGTGCGTCTCGTCGCCGGCTTCGACCGCAACCGCTTGCGGATCTCGGTCGACGTGGTGCCCGCCGAGGTCGTCGGCCACGAGTCCGACGGCGAGCACCTCACCGTCACGCTGCGCTCCCGCGTCACCACCCCCGCGGGCAAGTACCCCACGGGGCTGAAGATCTCGCACGCCTCCAGCGGCTTCTCGGCCGAACTGCCGCTCCAGCAGACCGAGAGCGGAGCCGACGGCTGGCTGCGGCACACGGCCCGGCTGACCTTCGCCGACATCCCGGTCGACCGGATCGTGCCCGGCCGCTCCTGGAAGTACAACGTCAGCATCCTCTTCGCCGACGGCACCAGCCGCCGGGCCACCATGGGCCAGAAGCTGGAAACCGGCGTGCACCCGCTGCCCGAGGGCCGGGAGTTCGCCGTGGTAACCGACGGCGTCGGCAACTTCACCCCGCAGATCCGCGTCAACATGCCGCTCGTCGACGACGTCCGGTGGAGCGCCGACGGTGAACTGGTGCTCAGCGGCGCCTACACCGGGCGCACCGACGGGATGAGGATGGTCCTGCGCCACACCACCCGTCACGAGGACCGCCCGCTGCCGGTCGAGTTCGCGGACGGACGCTTCACCGCCCGGGTCACCCCGGACACCATGCCCTCCTACGACGGAATGGTCTCGCTCCGCCAGGGGCGCTGGCTGCCCAGGCTCCGCGCCACCACCGAGTGGGACCACACCCACGACATCCCGGTCCGGATCCGGCCGGACCTGGTCGGCACCCTGCCGCTCGTCCACCAGGGAGCGAACCGTACGTACACGGTCGAGCGCCTGGACTACGACCGGATCTTCATCGAGGCGGGCAGCGTCCTGCCCCCCGAGCTGCGCTCCGCCTACCACCAGCGGCTGATGAGCGACGTGACCACCCCCGAGCTCCGCAAGCTGCCGCTCTGGAACTCCGTGCTCTACAACAGCTTCGGCGGCAAGCAGTTCTCCGACTCGCCCCGCGCGATCTACGAGGAGCTGGCGCGCAGGGACTCGGACCTGGAGCACATCGTCATGGTCCGCGACGAGCAGGTCCCCCTCCCGCCCGGCGTCCGGGGCGTGGAGTGGCGCAGCGCCGAGTGGTACGAGGCACTCGCCCGCAGCCGTTACGTGGTCACCAACGGCGGCATCAAGGACTGGTTCGTCCGCCGCGAGGACCAGGTCGTCGTCCAGACCTGGCACGGCACCCCGCTCAAGCGCATCGGCGCCGACCTGCTGGGTACGCCGAAGGCGAACCTCGCCTACATCGCGAGCCTTCCCCAGCGCTCGCGCCAGTACAACCTCTTCATCACGCCCAACGCCTTCTCCACCCCGATCATGACCAACTCCTTCCGCCTCCAGTGCGAGGTCCTGGAGGCGGGCTACCCGCGCAACGACGTCTTCCACGCCCCCGACCGCGTCAAGCGCGCCGCGGCCGTACGGGAGAAGCTCGGCATCCCCGCGGGCAAGAAGGTCGTCCTGTACGCGCCCACCTGGCGCGACGACCAGCGCTACGGCGGCCGGCGCTTCAAGCTGGACAACCAGATCGACGTCGAGGCCGCCCGCAGCGAGCTCGGCGACGACCACGTGCTGCTCTACCGCAAGCACCACAAGGTCCTCGACTCCATCCCCGGCGCCGGCCAGGGCTTCGTCTACGACGTCACGTACTACCCGGACATCGCCGACCTCTACCTGATCGCCGACGTGCTGATCACGGACTACTCCTCGGTGCTGTTCGACTTCGCGCACTCCGGGCGTCCGATGCTCTTCTTCACGTACGACCTGGAGCACTACCGCGACACCCTGCGCGGCTTCTACTTCGACTTCACCTCCCGCGCCCCCGGACCGCTGATCAAGACCTCCGAGGACCTGGTCTCCGCGATCCGGAACATCGACGCGGTGAGCGAGGAGTACAAGGAGAAGTACGCCCAGTTCCGGGTCGACTTCTGCGAGCCCTCCGACGGCCGCGCCGCCGCCCGGGTCGTCGACCGGATGCTCGCCGTCAACGACGAGCTGCAGAGCTGATCCACCGGCCGCCCCCGCCGCCCGCCCGCACCCCGCCCACCGGCCGCCTTCCGGCGTCCACCGAGCGGAACGGGCAGGCGG
>NZ_JBHXJG010000171.1:0-15947 GCF_042723425.1 Streptomyces sp. NPDC058375
ACCGAGCGAGCACCCCCGGCCGCGCATTTAGGTCCAAAATGCCCGATATTTTGCTAGCTTTCCCTGGTTGACCGATGACCGTATCGACGAGGGAAACCATGAGCCATGCCGAGGCCCCGGCCCGACCGGCCGCCAAACTGACGCTCCTGACCCTGACCGCGTCGGAACGTGGGGGAAGGTCTTCATCAGCGTCGGCCTCATCGTCTCCGTGCTCGGGGCCTATCTCGCCTGGACCCTGATGGCCGCCGAGGTCCTCTTCGTCGCCGCCCGGGACAAGGACATGCCGCGCTTCCTCGGGCGGTCGACCGCGGCGGACGTGCCCGAGAACGCGCTGCTCCCGACCACGTGCCTGAGCCAGATCGTGCTCGTCGTGACGCTCTTCTCCGACGACGCGTTCACCTTCGCCCTCGATCTGACCAGCGCGCTGAGCCTGATCCCGTTCCTGCTGGCCGCCGCCTTCGCGGTGAAGGTCGCGGCGCGGCCCGGCCACCCGGACGTGGCGGGGCGCTCCACCCGGCGCGAGCTGGTGATCGCCGTGGTGGCGACGCTCTACACCGTGTTCCTGCTGTACGCGGCCGGGCCGAAGTTCATCCTCGTCTCCTTCATCCTGTACGCCCCGGCGACCTTCCTCTTCGTCAAGTCCCGTCGCGGCGCTGGCGGTCGGCTGGATCGAGCTGTGAGCGCCGGTCCCGTACGGACAGAACCCCCGTGTCATCGAGTGAAAGGCCCATCGTGAGCAGCACCGACCCCGCCTCCACCCTCGGCGTCCACTCCGAAGTGGGGCGGCTGCGCAAGGTCCTGGTCTGCGCCCCCGGCATGGCCCACCGCCGGCTGACCCCGACCAACTCCGACGACCTGCTGTTCGACGACGTGATGTGGGTGGAGAACGCCCAGCGGGACCATGCCGACTTCGTCGCCCAGCTCACCGACCGGGGCGTGGAGGTCGTCGAGCTGCACGCGCTGCTCGCCGCCACCATGGCGATCCCCGAGGCCAGGTCCTGGCTGCTCGACCGGAAGATCGACGCCAACGAGGTGGGCCTCGGCCTGGTCGACGACACCCGCGCCTTCCTCGACACCCTGACGCCGCGCCGGCTGGCCGACCATCTCATCGGCGGCCTCGCCATCGCCGACCTCCCGGAGGAGTTCCGTTCGGCGTACGTGGGACTGGCCCGGGAGGGCACGGGGGCGCGGGAGTACCTGATGCCGCCGCTGCCCAACACCCTCTACACCCGGGACACCACCTGCTGGCTCTACAGCGGGGTGACGCTCAACCCGCTCTACTGGCCCGCCCGGCACGACGAGACCCTGCTGATGAAGGCCATCTACACCTTCCACCCCGACTTCCGGGGCTCCACGATCTGGTGGGGCGACCCCGAGAAGGACTGGGGCCGGGCCACGTTCGAGGGCGGCGACATCATGCCGGTCGGCAACGGCGTCGTCCTCATGGGCATGAGCGAACGGACCTCCCGCCAGGCGATCACCCAGGTCGCGGCGGCGCTCTTCGCCCAGGGGGCGGCCGAGCACGTCATCGTCGCCGGGATGCCGAAGCTGCGCTCGGCGATGCACCTGGACACGGTGTTCACCTTCGCGGACCGGGACATCGTCACGCTGTACCCGCGCATCATGGACGGCGTCCACACGTTCTCGCTGCGGCCCTCGGACCGGGCGCCCGGCATCGAGATCACCGACGAGGGGTCGACGCCGTTCACCGAGGCGGTGGCCCGCGCCCTGGGCCTGCCCCAGCTGCGGGTGATCGAGACGGGCGGCGACGTCTACGCCTCGGAGCGCCAGCAGTGGGACAGCGGGAACAACGCGGTGGCCCTGGAGCCCGGTGTGGTCTTCACCTACGACCGCAACACCCAGACCAACGCCCTCCTGCGGCGGGCCGGAGTGGAGGTCATCACCATCGTCGGCGCGGAGCTGGGCCGGGGCCGGGGCGGCGGGCACTGCATGACCTGCCCGCTGGTCCGCGACGCGGTGGCGTTCTGACGATGTACGCGTACGGGCACGGGTGCGGTTCCGCGTCCGGGCCCCGCATCCGTACGCGTGCCCGTGCTGGTACGCGTACTCGTGCTCGTGCTCGTACGCGTACTCGTGCTCGTACGCGTACTCGTGCTCGTACGCGTACCGGCTACCGTCCGCCCCGCGCCCGTTCCTTGGCCAGCCAGGGCCCGAACTCGCTCTCCAGCACCAGCCGCCCCAGCTTCCGGTACTCCTGGAGCACCGCCGACACCAGCTGGTCCATGTGCAGCGGGGCCCCCGACTCGGCCGCGAGGTAGGCGGCGGTCACCGCGCAGGCCCGGATCGAGCCGCCGGCCAGCTCGAAGCGGTCCGCGCAGAACTCCAGGTCGAGCGTGGCGTCGCGCGGGATCGCCGGGCCCAGGCAGCGGTCCCACAGGGCCAGGCGCTGACGGGCGTCGGGCATCGGGAACTCGGCGATCACGTCGAGGCGGCGGGTGAACGCCTCGTCGAGGTTGGCCCGGAGGTTGGTGGTGAGCACGGCGATGCCGTCGAAGGACTCCATGCGCTGGAGGAGGTAGGCCGACTCCATGTTGGCGTGCTTGTCGTGGGAGTCCTTGACCTGGGACCGCTTGCCGAAGATCGCGTCGGCCTCGTCGAACAGCAGGATGCCGTTGACGTCGGACGCCTCGACGAAGATCCGTTCCAGGTTCTTCTCGGTCTCCCCGATGTACTTGTCGACCACCGTGGACAGGTCCACCACGTAGAGCTCCATGCCCAGTTCGGCGGCGATCACCCCGGCGGACATGGTCTTGCCGGTGCCGGACTCCCCGGCGAACAGGGCGATGACGCCTCTCCCCCGGCCGCCGCCCGGCCGCATCCGCCACTGCCCGAGGACCGTCTCGCGGTGGCGGGCGCGCAGGGCGAGTTCGGCGAGCTGGGTACGGGTCGCCGGGGGCAGCACCAGGTCGTCCCAGCCGACGCCTGGCTCGATGCGGCGGGCCAGCCGCTCCAGGCCCGCGCCGTTCTGGGCGCGGACCGCCGTGCGCACGTCCTCCGGGGCCACCGGCCGCTGTTCGAGGACGGCCAGCCGGGACGCGACGGTCGCGGCCCGGCGCAGCTGTCCGGAGTCGAGCCGGTAGGCGGCGGCCGCCTCGATGAGCGCGTCGTCGGCGGTGGCGTGCTCGGGGGGCAGGCCGACCGACCGGCCCGCTTCGGCGAGCGCCCGCCGCCACTGCCGGGCGGCGCCCGCGGGGCCGGGCGGCGGGACGGTGACGGGCACCGGGCTCTCCGCCGTCCACAGCGGATCCCAGTTCTTCTTCCCGTACGCGATCAGGGGCGTGGAGCCGAGCGCCGCGCACAGGGACGCGAGCAGCCGTGCGCCCTCGGGGCGTTCGGGGGCGAGGGTTTCCAGCGGGCCGAGGACCACCCCGGCCCGGCCGAGGCGGGCCTCTGTCGCCAAGGCCCCAACGAGCGGGGTCGGTTCGGGGGCGGTGGCGAGCGCGGCGATGTCGACGACGAGCGGGCGTCGGCCTGCGGCGTGCAGGGCCTCGACCGCGAGGCCGCGCGGGTCACCGCCCCGGTCGAGCAGGTGCACCAGCCCACTGCCCGTGCCGAGGGCGGCCGCGATCCGGGGGACCTCGGGCCGCCCGTCCGGCTCCGGCGGATGCCCGGCCTCCCGGACCATCCCGCGCAGCCGGCCGTCGATCCCGTCGTCGCCGAGGAGGTGCGCGGTGACCCGGTCGGGCACGCGCAACAGCCTTGACAGCAAGGGCCGTTCGGGCTCGGCGATCTCCAGCAGTCCGCCCGCGACGAGCGGGGCGGCCGACGAGAACCGGAAGCGGCCGGAGCCGGCGGCGGGCAGCCCGCAGAGTTCCAGGGCCAGGCCGATGGTGGGCCGGCGGCGGGTGAGGTCGTCGTTGAGGTAGCCGTACAGCCGCTCGAACCGGGTGTCGATGTCCGGGGCGAGGGCGACCAGCAGGAGTTCGACGTCCGGCGGGGTGAGACCGAAGCGTTCGGCCAGTCTGCCGAGCCTGCCCCCTTCCGTACGGGACGGCGCCCCGTCCTCGTACGGCGGTACGGGCGTGAACGCGTCGCGGGTCTCCAGGATCCGGTCGGCCGCCTCGGGCGTGAGGTACTGCCCCCGGTACGGGTCGTCGGGGTCCGGGTCCACGGCCCGGCGGGTGGCGACGGCTTCGCGGACCCGTTGTTCGACGCGGGCGAGCCGCTCCCAGAGTTCGCCGATATCAATCAACAGGCTTTCGCTGTACGTCTGTTGGGGTGCCAGCGTCATCGTGCGGTGTTCCCCCGCCTGCGTCGGCCGGGCGGCAGTCGTCGTTCGCGGGGTGCGGCGAAGCCCTGCGCGCCGGGGTCGGTCGCTCCGTCGTAGCGCAGTCGGCGGCCGGGTTCCGTGTAGTCGCCGTCCAGGTGCGGTGCGGCGGTCATGACGAGGCCCTCGGTGACCGGCGGTCCGGCGGCGGTGCGTTCGCCGGCCAGCGGGGCGAGGACCCGGAGGTCGATCGCGGCCTTCAGCTCGCCGCCGAGTGCGGACCAGACGTCCGAGGCGGACGGTCCGCCGGCTCCGGGGCCCGCCGCCTCCAGCTCGACGGTGAGTCCGAGTTCGGCGAGGCTGCCGGTGTGCAGCCGGGCGGGCAGCGTGTCCGTCCGGACGAGGACGCGCAACACCTCGGAGAGCAGTCGGTGTTCGTCCTGCGGGCGGTTGGTCCAGGCGGTGACCAGATAGGTCAGCTCGAACCAGCGCGGCGGGGTCCGCCACCCGGTGACCACGCCCTCCTCGTCGTGCGTCTCCGCCGTGCCGGTACGCCGCCGGGCGGCGTCCTCGCGGATGCCGTGCAGGAAGACGCTGATGGTGGGGGCGTTGCGGCGGGCGGACCAGTCCTTCGTCGGGGCGTCGAAGACCAGGTCGACGCCGCTGTCCTCCAGACCGGACTCGGCGAGCAACAGCCGGAGCCCTTCGTCGACTTCGTGGATCATCGGCGGATCACCTCGTCCGGCGGGGTGATCGTGCCGAGCACCACGAGGAAGTCCGTCTTCACCGGGCTGAAGCCGGGGCCCTTCGCGGTGATGGTGCGGGGCCCGGTCTGGTCCTTGGCCAGGATGAGGAGCTGGGCGATGAACGTGCCGTCGCCCAGCGGCCGGGTCGGGGCCGCGGCGGCGGTGATGCCGGGCTTCCAGCTGAGGGTGACGGGCGCGCCGGGCGGGAAGTCCTTGCCCCGTACGGAGGTGACGAACCCGGGCTTGCCGATCTTGGGCACCGCGACGATGCGGGGCTGGAGGATGCGCAGCGGGATCCGGGAGACGTTGTCGCGCAGGTTCGCGTCGGTGCCGGTGGTGGTGAGCGACGCGGTGATCGTCGTACGCAGGGCCTTGTCGGGCGAGAGGACGACGCTGATGACCGTGGACGCCTGCGGCGCGAGGTCGGGGAGCGTGCAGGCGCCGGCGGTGCAGCCGGCCGGGAGCGGACCGGCGGGGATGCCCCGGGGCAGTCCGAGGTCCAGTCGGAGGCCGGTGGCCAGGGCGTTCCTGCCGTTGCGCACGGTGTACGTGACCACGACCTTGCCGCCGACGTAGCCGGGGCTGGGCTGGGCCCGCACGGTGACGGCGGGTCCGGCCTCGGGCGCGGGCGGCGGGGGTGCCGGGGCCGGCGGCGGGGGCGGGGTGGTCGTCGGCGGCGGAGTGGGCGCGGGGGTCGTCGGCGTGGGGGTCGGGGACGGCGGGGCCGTGGTCGGCGGAGGTGTCGTCGGGGGCGGGGTCGGCGGCGGGGCGTCCTCGACCGGCACGATCGTGCCGGTGGCGTTGTCCGTGGGATTGGGGTCGATGACGGCCCCGGTGACGGACCAGTCGATCCGCTGGTCGCCGGTGGTGACGCCGGTCAGCCGGGCGGTGATCTCCACGTCGGCGCCGGGCGGGACGATGCCGAGGACGCACTGGGGGGTGCCGGGGGCGCAGGTTCCCGCGCCGGTGGTCAGTTCCTCCAGCCGTACGCCTGGCGGGGCGTCGACGGTGAGGGTGGTGCCGGGCGAGGGGGCGGGGCCCCGGTTGGTGACGGTGATGGTCACCTCGGTGGAGGAGCCGACCTCCACGGCGGGCTGGGTGGGCGGCGCGGTCAGCGACAGGTCGACGGACTGCTGGAGGGCGGGTTCCTTCTGCCGTCCGGCGTGCGTGTTGTCGACGGGGGCCAGGTCGCCGGAGGCGATGTCGAGGACGGAGAGCTGCTCCATGGAGTTCGGGGCGAGTTCGCGGCGCGCGGTGAACACGAGCTTGTCGCCGCCGGGGGTCCAGGCCACGTCGCGGGGCTGGTGGGGTCCGGTCACGGTGGTGTCGGGGATGGGCAGGTCGCAGCCGGCGGGGTTGTCCTTCTGGACGGAGGGCAGCACGACCCGGCAGCCGCCGCCGCTCAGGGGCTTGACGAGGACGCCGGCCTGCTGGTTGACCCTGCCGCCGCCGTCCTTGCGGTTGAACGCCACCTTCAGGCCGTCCGGGGAGAAGGCGGGGCTGTCGTCGATGACGTCGCAGGCGCCGGGGCAGATGGTGGCGCTCAGGTCCCGCTGCCGGCCGAGGTCGGCCACCGGTGCGACCCAGATGTGCTTGTTGCCGCCGTTGCCGTTGACGACGTGGTTACGGGTGAAGGCGAGGTTGACTCCGTCCGAGGACCAGGTCGGCTGGGCGTCGCCGCCGGTCTGCTGGCCCTCGGGCGGCCGGACCTCGTCGAGGATCGCGCCGGTGGCGACATCGGCGATGAGGATCCGGCTCGGCCCGGCCGCGTCCCCGGTGCCGCCGGGCGAGGTCCGGGTGAACACGAGCTTGGTGCCGTCCGGCGAGAAGGCGGGGTCGGTGTCCCAGTCGTTCGCGCCGCGTCCGGCGAGCGGCAGCGCCGCCGCGTTCCTACCGTCGGCGTCGGCCATCCAGATCCGCTCGACGCGTCCGGCGTCGGTGTCCTCGAACCGGGTCACGACGATGCGGCGTCCGTCAGGGGTGTAGCTCTGCCGCTCGGTCCACGGGTCGAAGCCCCCGGCCGGGTTGAACAGCGGGTCGACGGCGGGATCCTGGTTGGTGCGCGCCGCCGGGTCCTCCTTCAGGATGGTGAGGCCCAGGTCGCGGGGGTCGGAGCCGTCCTGGCGTACGTCCTGGAGCGTCACGATCTGCGCGGCGGCCAGCAGCTCGTCCGGCTTCTTGACGGTCTCGGGGTCCGGGGTGATGCGGGGGACGACCACGGTCCCGGCCGGGGGGAACCAGGTGGGCGGCCCCACCTCGCGGTTCTCGTTGACCAGTTGCTCCGGCGGGTTGCCGTCGAAGGCGGTCACCCGGTAGACGTGGTCGAAGTCGTCGCAGCCGCAGGTGTGGTACGGGCTGAGGAAGACGATGTTCTTGCCGTCGGGCAGCCAGGAGGCGGAGCGGGTGCCCCACTCGGCGTGCCCGCCGGCCAGCAGCGGCCGGTCGGTGCCGAGGCCTTCGGTGGCGCGCAGTTCGGTGCCGTCGTCGACGTTCGGATCGGGGTTGGTGGTGAGGGTGTACGCGACGAGGTTCCGGTCGCCGGGGTCGGTGCCCGGGTTCCAGGACGGCTCGGTGGCGTCGCCGGCCGGTGCGTCGCTGATCCGGGTCTGCGGGCCGCCGGCGACGTCCCGCACGTATATCTGCCAGCCGAGGACGGTGTCGCCGTCGCAGGCGTAGGCGATCCTCGTGCCGTCCGGGGACCAGGTCGGGGACTCCTCGTTGTCGGCGGTGTCGGTGAGCCGGCGCAGGTTCGTGCCGTCGACGCCGACCGACCAGAGGTCGCGCTGGACCGTTCCGCCGGGGCCGGGCTCGGCCGAGTCGAAGAGCACGGTCCGGCCGTCCGGGGAGAGTTCGGGGCGGGCCGCGTCCCGGTCGGCGGTGAGCCGGCGCACGGACCCGTCCGCGCCGCGCACGTACACCTGGGGCTTGGCACTGTCGCGCAGGCTGGTGAAGACCAGGACGTCACCGCGGGCGGAGGGGTCCTGGTCGTAGTGGGCGGGCCCGTCGCCGAACAGCGGGTCGGTCCGGTCCTGGTCGTTGGCCCGCCCGAGGCTGCGGTGGTCGGTACCGGCGAAGGCGATCCGCCCCGCCTGGCCCGGGTCGGCGTCCGCCACGGCGGCGACGGCCTCGCCCGCCCCGTCCGGTGCGGCGGCCGAGCCGACCAGCAGCAGCGGCGCCAACAGCACCACCGCACCGGTCAGTCGGCCCAGCCGGGAATGCTTCGCCGGGCCAGCAGTGCCGGTCACGGCCCACCTCACAGTCTCTCGATCGACTCTCCACCGGCCAGCTTCGCGCCCTCGCGGGGGCGACGGACAGGCCGCGAGTACCCGGACCGGGGGAAGGGACCGCTGCCCTTTGCGGCGGTCGCCCTGCTTCAGAGCGGCGGCCGCCCTCCCTCAGATCAGCCCGTGCCGCATCGCGTAGCCCACCGCGTGGGCCCGGTTGCGCAGTTCGAGGCGGGTCGCGACCTCGTGCAGCACGTTCTTGACGGTGCGTTCCGAGTACGAGGTCTTCCGCGCGATCTCCGCGGTGTCGCAGCCCTCCGAGACCAGCCGGATCATCTCCGCCTCGCGCGCGGTGAGCGTGGACAGGGTGAGCCCGCGGGGGTCGAGGACCGTCCGCTGGAGGGAGCTGACGTGGTCGAGGAGCTTGCCGAGCAGGTCGCCCGGCAGGACGCCTTCGCCGTTGGCCATCGCCCGCACCAGGTGGACGAGCCGGTCCTGGTCGGCCTCGCCGCGCCGCAGCACGGCGGCGACCCCGCACTCGATCATGGTCTGGAGGGCGCCCGCCTCGAAGAACCCGACGACCAGTCCGGTGCGGGTGGAGGTGTTGCGCTGGAGGCGGTGAAGAAGCTGGACGGTGGACTCGCCCACCGTGTCCACCACGACCAGGGAGACCTGTGCCCGGTCCGCCTCGGCCTCCGGCAGCAGTTCTATCTCGGGGCGCACGCGCAGTTGGTGGATCATTCCGGTCTGCAGGATCAGGTCCTCCGCGTACACCGCCACGGAGACCCTGCCCCCGGGCGCTCCCCCGGGGCCGGCCGTGCGGCGGCCCGCCGCGTCGGGCCGGCGGTACTGCCCGCGCGTCGCCGTGCCGTCCGTCGCGCTGTCCGTCGTGCGTACAGCCGTGCTGTTCGTCGTGTCCGTGATCGTCGTCATCGTTCCGTGCCCGTCTTCCTCAGGTACTGCAGCCCGATATGCCTGCTGTGCTCGTGATCGTGATCGCCCTGGTCGGCCGGGGCAGGGCGAGCGGGCCCGGCGCGGGGGCGCGGGGACACCGTGCCGGTGGGCCCGCGGGGCACCGCCGCTGCCCGCTTCTTGCCCTTGCGTCTCTGCTGCCGGGCGGTGCCGGCGGCCTACCGTCGCAGAGTGACCACATCTGCCGAACTCGAAAGCCCCACGGTGACGGTGTCGCCGGGCGGTACCGCGACGACCACCCTGACCGTGCGCAACGACGGCGACATCGTCGAGGCCTACACCCTGGAAGTCGTCGGCGACTGCGCGGCCTGGACCACCGTCGAGCCGGCGCGTGTGTCGCTGTACCCGGGCACCTCCGAGACGGTGGCCCTCACCTTCGCCCCGCCCCGCTCCCACGAGGTCCGGGCGGGCGAGACCCCCCTGGCCGTACGGGTCCTGCCCGCCGAGCGGCCCGAGTCGGTGGTGGTTCCGGAGGCCACGGTGACCGTGGAGCCCTTCCACGAGCTCCGTACGGAACTGGAGCCGCGCCGCCGCCGGGGCTGGCTGGGCGCCCGTTTCCGTACCGCCGTGCAGAACAAGGGGAACACCCCGGTCGACGTGGCCCTCGCGGGCAGGCAGGACGGGGAGGACCTGCGCCTCGCCTTCGCGCCGGACCAGAAGCGGCTGGAGCCGGGCGAGTCGGCGGAGGTCCGGCTGAAGGTCCGGGCCCGGAAGCTGATCTGGTTCGGTGAGCCCGTCACCTGGCCGTTCGAGGTCCTGGCGACCGAGGCCGCCGGAGCGGACGCCGCGACCGAGGCCGCCGAGGCCGAGGCCGGGCAGCCCGGTCGGCCCGAGCCGCTGCCCGGGGAGTTCGCGCAGATACCCGTGCTGCCCAAGTGGCTGCTGATCGTGCTGGCGGCGCTGCTGGCGCTGCTGCTCGCGTGGTTCGCCCTGGTGCGGCCCGCGGTGCAGAGCACCGCCAAGCAGGCCGGGGCGAAGGCGGCGCAGGAGGAGACCGAGCGGGGCAAGGAGCAGGGGTCGACTCCGCCCGGCGGTGCGGAGAACCCGGCAGGCGGCCAGGGCGAGGGGACCGGTCCGGACGGAACGGGGCCCGGTGGAGGCGGTTCCGGCCCGGGCGGCGGCTCCGGAGGGGGCGGCGGCAACGGCGGCGTCGGTGGCCGGCAGGCCTCCGAGACGATCGACGTGCAGACCCGGGCGGGGGCCACGGAGGAGGGCGCCTACAAAGTGCCGGCCGGGAAGGTGTTCGGCGTCACCGACATCGTGGTGGCGAACTTCCAGGGCGACGAGGGCGTCGTGACGATCTCCTTCGGAGAGCGCAAGATCACGACGATCGCTCTGGAGACCTTCCGCAACCAGGACTATCACTGGGTCACCCCCATTCAGGTTCCGGAGAACGCCACCGTCACCGCTTCCGTCACCTGTGCCAAGCCCGGCACTCCGGCCACCGGAACACAGGCTTCCGGATGCCATCAGGTACTGAATGTCAGCGGTGTACTGAGTGATCTCGCACGGTAGAAGGACGATAGGAGCGCGGCGGAAACGGCGGCACCGGGCCCTCTGTCACGCCTGTTGTTGAGACAACAACAGAAACCCGGCCGAGAGGAAACCCCGGCGCGCCGGGTGATGGCGGATTCGCCCTCCCCACCGCACCAGAGGTCTTCGCCAGTTCGGTCGTCCGCGGCGTCGACAGCACCCGAAGAATATCCGCTGTCGATGGCCGCGGACACGAACGGGCCTGCTCAGGAGCGGTTCTGACGGTGCGATGACGATCAGCGCATGCCCGTTCGGAGCGGCTTCGTGCCCGTTTTCCCCGTCCGCGCACGACCGAATCCGGTGGCCTTCTCGGCGCATTCTGGCCGAATCGCATCACCTCGGAGCGTTTCGGCCGTGCCCCCGGACGGCTGGGGGCCATCGAGGGTTTACCGGGAAAAAGAGATACCAAACACATGGGGCCCCCGGCGCGCCGTCCGGCCTTTGCCTCAATCACCCGGCCCGCACGGCCGGGTTGAGCTGTTCCGTAACACGGTGTTCTCGTTCTCTTCATGTGGGCAGGGCGGTTTGCGCGTCGGCGACCGCGAATAGGGCGCACGTTCCGACCGGACCGCCCAGGGCAGCGCCATCCGGCGCAGGGGGCCCGGAAAGGGCAGTTTCGTTGCCCTGTGCCGAGGACTCCCGGGCCTACTCCCCGCCCGCGCGACCGGTCGAGACTGGGCGGTGATCGAGTGACCGTCCAGAAGGAGCGAGCATGCCGTCGTACCTCACCCCCGGTGTTTACGTGGAGGAGGTGCAGTCCGGAGCGCGGCCCATCGAGGGGGTCGGCACCGCGGTCGCAGCCTTCGTCGGCTTCGCCGGGACGGGCCCCTTCCACCGGCCGACGCTGGTGACCAACTGGGACCAGTATGTCCAGACGTTCGGCGCGTTCACCGCCGACACCTATCTGGCGCACGCCGTCTACGGCTTCTTCGCCAACGGCGGCGGCGCGGCCTACATCGTGCGCATCGGCGGCCCCGCCGAGGGCGCGGAGGGTACGGGCCGGGGCGCGGTCGCCCAGGCCCCCGCGCCCGTCGCGCTCGGCGGGTTCCTGGTCTCCGCCAAGCCCGGCACAGGCGCCGACCTCTCCGTCGAGGTCGCCGACGCCGAGGGCGAGAACCCCCCGGAGGACCGCTTCCGGCTGCTGGTCCGCCAGGCCGGCAAGGTGGCCGAGACGTACGACGTCTCCACCCGCAAGAACGTCAAGGGCTACCTGGTCACCCAGGCCCGCGACTCCAAGCTGGTCCAGGTCACCGAGCAGCCCGGCACGGCACAGAGCCGCCCGGAGAAGCAGACCGTGGCCCTCGCCCCCGCGACGGCGGCCGCGCCCGGCAACGGCGTGGCCCGCCTCGACGCCTCCGAGTACGTCGGCGACGCCTCCGCGCGGACCGGGTTCGCCGGTCTCGAAGCGATCGACGAGATCACCATGGTCGCCGTCCCGGACCTGATGAGCGCCTTCCAGCGCGGGGACATCGACGCCGAGGGCGTCAAGACCGTGCAGCTCGCGGTCATCTCGCACTGCGAGCAGATGGGCGACCGGGTCGCCGTCCTCGACACCCCGCCCGGCATGAACGCCCAGCGGGTCCGCGCCTGGCGCAACGAGGACGCCGGCTACGACTCCCGCTACGCCGCCCTCTACTACCCGTGGGTCAAGGTCTTCGACCCGGCGAGCGGCCGCAACTCCCTGGTCCCGCCGAGCGGTCACGTGGCCGGCGTCTGGGCGCGCAGCGACGGCGAACGCGGTGTGCACAAGGCCCCCGCCAACGAGGTCATCCGGGGTGCGGTGGACCTGGAGATCCGGCTCAGCAAGGGCGAGCAGGACCTCCTCAACCCGATCGGCGTGAACTGTGTCCGCGCCTTCCCCGGCCGCGGCATCCGCATCTGGGGCGCGCGCACCCTCTCCTCCGACCCGGCCTGGCGCTACCTCAACGTGCGCCGCCTCTTCAACTACCTGGAGGAGTCGATCCTCCTGGGCACCCAGTGGGTGGTGTTCGAGCCGAACGACGACCGCCTCTGGTCGAGCATCCGGCGCAACGTCACCGCGTTCCTCACCGAGGAGTGGCGACGCGGCGCGCTGTTCGGCCGCACGGCCGAGGAGGCGTTCTACGTCCGATGCGACCGGAGCAACAACCCGCAGGAGTCGATCGACCTCGGTCAGGTCGTCTGCGAGATCGGGGTCGCGCCGGTGAAGCCCGCGGAGTTCGTGATCTTCCGGCTCTCGCAGTTCTCGGACAGCACCAGCCTCGTCGACGAGTGACCGTGACCTCGCGGTCCTCGCGGGCCCCCCGCACCCCTTAACTTCCCTTTCGACCCTTCCGATCAGAACAGGTGACACATAGTCATGGCAGAGGGCGACGCTCTTTCCACCCACGTCTTCGGCGTTCAGCTCGGCGGCTATCTCGTGGAGTCCATCCAGGAGATCAGCGGCATGACCGTCGAGGAAGAAGTCGTCGAGGTCCGTCAGGTGACCGCCGAGGGCAAGCAGATCATCCGCAAGCAGCCGGGCGCCCGCCAGGCGGGCGAGGTGACGATCACCCGCGGGCTCGACCAGAGCAGCGAGTTCACCACCTGGATCAAGGAGACCCTCAACAACGGGGCCGTCGACACCGCCCGGCAGAACCTCACCATCGAGATCAAGGACTCGACCGGTGAGACCGTCCGCCGCATCCAGCTGATGCAGGGCTGGGCCTCCAAGTGGGAGGGCCCCTCCCTCAAGGCCGGCGAGTCGAGCGCGGCGACCGAGACGGTGACCATCACCTTCGAGGAGATCGTGGTCGAATGAGGCGCCGGACCGTTACGCCGGGCGCCGGGCTCGAAGAAGTCCTCGACACCCTCGCCGCGGCGCCCGCCGCGCGTGAGGAGACCGCCGCGCCCGCTCCCGCGCCCGCCCGTCCCCGTGAACGGGACACGCTCCAGACGGAGTTCGCCTTCGAGCTGCCGCGCGGGTACGTCGACGACGAGGGCCAGGTGCACCGGAGCGGCACCATGCGGCTCGCGACGGCCCGGGACGAGCTGCGCCCGCAGATCGACCTGCGGGTGAAGGAGAACCCGGCGTACCTGTCCGTGGTGCTGCTGAGCCAGGTGATCACGCAGCTCGGCCCGATCACCGACGTCCACGCGGGGATCGTCGAGCGGATGTACGCGACCGACGTGGCGTTCCTCCAGGACTTCTACCGGCGGATCAACAGCGAGGGCCACACGCATGCCGCGGTGACCTGCCCGCTGTGCCACGGGTCGTTCGAGGTGGACCTCTCGGGTGGGCGCCTGGGGGAATCGTGACGTACGCGCTTCCCCGGCTGCGGGAGGAGATCGCGTACGTCGCCTACCACTTCCATTGGCAGCGTGAGGACATTCTCGACCTCACCCACGCGGAGCGTCAGCAGTGGGTGCGGGAGATAGCGCGGATCAACACCCGCGTCAACGAAGGCGGGTGATCGTGTGGGGTTCGGGGACTGGCTGCGCCGGACGGACCGGCAGCGGTCCGGCACGCCCTCGCGGGGAGGCGGGGCCGGGGGCGCACCCGAGGTGTCCGAGGCACCCGCCGTACGCCCGTCCGGCCCGGCCCCCGGCTCCGCTTCATCCGCCGGGGGCGACGACGACGGCGGCCGGGACGGCGGTGGCTGGGACGGCGGGTGGCGGCGGGTGGACCCGCCGTCGGTGACCGTCGCCCGGTCCTCGATCGGCGTGAGCGACGGGCTGCGGTTCCGCTCGCGGCTGGCCTCCTGGCAGAACCCGGCCCTCGGCGGCGAACTGGGCCACGCCGTCCTGCCGTCGGCCCCGGTCGGCCTCATCCACGGTGTCGCCCGCCCGGGCTCCGCGCGGACCGCGTCGCAGCCCTCTCCGGGCGGGCCGCTGCTGCTGCGCGCCGTCCGTCCCGCGGGGGCCGACGAGCCCGTCGAGTCCCCCTCGCCCATGCCGGACCTGCCGCCTGCTTCGGCGGGGAGGAAGTCCGTACGCGGTACGGCGGTGGGTACGGGTACGGGTCAGCCGGGGCCTGCCTCGCCGCCGGTCCAGCGGTCTGCCGGGGCACGCGGGCCGGCGGCCTCCGGCGCGAGCCGGTCGTCGTCGGGCGGTTCGGGGGCCGAGGGGCGGGCGTCGTCGGATACGGCAGGGTCCAACTCCACGTCCCGGGCGTCCTCGCCGGGCGGTACGGGGTCCGGGTCTCGGCCGTCGTCGGGTACGGCGAGGTCTGCGAACGCTTCGAGGTCAACGGCTTCGTCGGCGTCGGCGAACGCTTCGGGCTCGGCAGCCTCGTCAGGGGCGGCGAGCGTGTCCCGGTCCGCCTCGGCGGCCTCCCCTGGGCACGCGAGCGGATCCCGGTCCGTTTCGGCGTCCGGGGCGGCGACCCCGTCGGCGTCCGGGGTGGCGTCCGCGTCCAACTCCTCGGTCTCGTCCGCCTCGCCCGGGTCGGCCGACCCGGGCGGGCCTTCGGGGGCCGTCTCCGGGCCTGCCACGCGGGCGACGCTCGGGGCCGGGGACACCGCGTCCGCCGTCCGCCCGCCCTCGCGGCCCGCTGCCGTGCGTCCCCAGCGGATCGCCCCACCGCTGACCGTCGCCCGGCGTCCGGCGATGCCGCTGCGGCAGATCGCCGGGCTCGCACCCGCCACGCCCGCCACCCCGCCCTCGGCGGCTTCGCCTGCGGCCGCGCCGGCCGCGCCGGCCGCCGTCCAGCGGGCCGTGTCCGAGCGGCAGAGCGGTCCGGACCGTACGGGCCCGGCCGTCCCGGACCGCGACGCCCCGGCTCCTGACCGAGCCTCCGGGAAGCCCCCCGCCGAAACAGTGCGCCCCGCCCTGGGCAAGCCCCTGCGCGAGATGCCCGCCGCGGCCAGGCCGGCCGGGGCCGAGGGACCGGCGGGCGTCGTTCCGTCCGCCCCCGCGCCGGCGCACCCGGCGGCGGACCTGCCGGTGCTCCAGCGCCGGGAATCGGACCCGCCGGGCCCTCCGGCAGCGCCCCCCGCGTCGCCCACGCCCCCCTCGGCGCGGCGGCAGCCCGCACCGGACGCCGCCGACCGCACATCTCACCCCTCCCATCCGGCGCAACGTGCCCAACGTCCCCAGCCGTCCGAGCCCTCCCCTTCGGTGCAGCGAGCGCCGGGCCCGGGGCCAGACGCATCCGGCGGTACGCGAGCCCGTACGCGGGGCGGAATCGGTACGCCGCTTCCCGCGCTGCCGCCGACCGCCCGGCTGGGCGGCAACGCGCCGCTGCTCGGCGACCGTCCCTCCGCCGCAACGCGACCGGGCCCCGGC
>NZ_JBHXJG010000172.1:0-15760 GCF_042723425.1 Streptomyces sp. NPDC058375
TCCCCGGTCGGTCGGGGAACAGCGCGGCGGCGCCGGTGCGTTGTGCGGGTCAGCCGCGGTCGGCGGCGGAGCCTCCGCGGCTCTGGCTGCCCGGCCCCTCGTAGTCCTCGCCGTAGGCGCCCTTGGAGGGGCGGCGGCGGCGCAGCGGCGGCTCGACGCCGTCCGCGAGGCGGCGGGCGGTGACCAGGAAGCCGGTGTGGCCGATCATCCGGTGGTCGGGGCGGACGGCGAGGCCCTCCACGTGCCAGTTGCGGATCATCGACTCCCAGGGCTGCGGTTCGGCGAAGCAGCCGATCTCGCGGATGGACTCGACGGTGCGCGAGAGCTGGGTGGTGGTGGCGACGTAGGCGCAGAGGATGCCGCCGGGCACCAGGGCCTTGGAGACGGCCTCCAGGCACTCCCAGGGGGCGAGCATGTCCAGCACGACGCGGTCGACGTCGGTGTCGGAGAGGTTGTCCTGGAGGTCGCCGACGGTCAGCTGCCAGGCCGGGTGCGGGGAGCCGAAGTAGCGCTCCACGTTCTGCTGGGCGATCTCGGCGAAGTCCTCGCGGCGCTCGTAGGAGTGCAGCATGCCCTGCTCACCGATGGCGCGCAGCAGGAAGGTGGAGAGCGATCCGGATCCGACCCCGGCCTCCACGACGCGCGCGCCGGGGAAGATGTCGGCGAAGGCCAGGATCTGGCCCGCGTCCTTGGGGTAGACCACGGCGGCGCCGCGGGGCATGGACAGGACGTAGTCGGGGAGCAGGGGGCGCAGCGCGAGGTAGGCGACGTTTCCCGTGGTGCGGACAACACTGCCCTCGGGAGCACCGATCAGCTCGTCGTGCGGGAAAGAACCCTTATGGGTGTGGAAGTTCTTTCCGGCTTCGAGCGTGAAGGTGTAGTGGCGGCCCTTGGGGTCGGTGAGCTGTACCTGGTCCCCGACCTTGAAGGGCCCACGTCGGCGGGCGGCACCGGTCGGTTCAGACATGTGACCAGCCTACCGGTGATTCCTGGGCCCTCTGCCGCCCGGACCCCTGCGGGAAGGCCGTCCGGCGCCCGTGCGCAGGGGGCTCAGGCGCCGGGGCGGGCCATGGCCTTGACGAAGGCGCGCTCCACGTCGGCGGTGGAGAGGACCCCGTAGATCTCACCGGTCTCCTCGACGACCAGGTACTCGGTGGCGGGGGTGGCCTTGAGCCGGTCCAGGAGGGCTTCGCCGGCGAGTTCGGCGGGGACCTTCATGCCGTCGGTGAGGTCCTGGGCGAGGCCGCTGACGGCGACCCAGGGGCGGCGGTGTTCGGGGACGCCGACGATGGCGGCCTCGCGGACGACGCCCTTCGGGTTGCCCTGTCCGTCGACGACGACCAGGGCGCGGGCGCCGGCTTCGTTGGCCCGGCGCAGCGCTTCGGAGAGCGGGGTGGCGGACTCGACGGGGACGGCTCGGCGGGTCAGGGTGCGGGCCCTCAGGTCGGGCAGGTGCTCGCGGAGGCGGGCCATGCGCAGGCTGTTCCCGGCGCCGGTCCAGATGATGCCGGCGAGGATCGCGGCGAGCAGGGCGTCCATGACGGTCTCGACCCCGCCGATGTCCTGGGCGCTGCCGCCGAGCGTTCCGGTGTGGGTGAGCAGGGGCAGTCCGATGAGGACGACGACGGCGAGGCCGCGGCCGACCCAGGCCGCGGCGATGGTGCCGCTCATGGGTTTGCCGGTGATCTTCCAGACGACGGCGCGGAGCATCCGGCCGCCGTCGAGGGGCAGTCCTGGCAGCAGGTTGAAGGCGGCCACGATGAGGTTGGAGATCATCAGGCCCGCGAGCAGGACGCCGGGGACCGTGCCGGGCTCGACGAGCTGCATCGCGCCGTAGAAGACGCCGCCGAGGACCAGGGACAGCAGCGGCCCGACGAAGGCGAGAACGAACTCGCGGCCGGGCGTCTCGCTCTCCTTCTCGATCTCCGAGACGCCGCCGAAGAACTGGAGCTGGATGCGGCGGACCGGGAGTTCGTAGCGCAGGGCGGCGACCGTGTGGGCCAGTTCGTGGACGAGCACGGAGGCGTAGAAGGCGATGGCGAAGAACAGGGCGACGAGGTAGCGGGCGCCGCCCAGCTCGGGCAGCACCCGGTCGAGCTGGCCGCCGAAGACCCAGGTGATCAGCGCGGCGACGACGAACCAGCTGGGGGCGACGTAGACGGGCACGCCGAAGGGGCGGCCCATGAGCAGGCCGCCGCCCGGCTCCGCGGGGCGTTTCGGCTTGCCGTTGCCGGGATCGGCGCCGGGGGCCGTTCCCCCTGCGCCGGGCTGCGGCCGCCCGCTGTCGCCGCTGTCGTCCACGGGATCCCTTCGGTTCGGTGAGAGGTCTGTGCCACGATCATGCAGTGTGCGAGGGTCTGCCGTCGATGGTATGCCGCTCGATGTCAGTGGCGGGCCGTAGGGTCTTCTGTCATGACTTCCGTGCCGCGGCCGCCTCAGCCGCCTTCGTCCCTGTCGCCGTCGCGGGCGAGCGATTTCATGCGGTGTCCCTTGCTCTACCGCTTCCGGGTCATCGACAAGCTGCCGGAGAAGCCCAGCGAGGCGGCTACCCGCGGCACGCTGGTCCATGCGGTGCTGGAGCGGCTCTTCGACGCCCCGGCGGCCGACCGTACGGCGCCGCGGGCGCGGGCGCTGATTCCCGGCCAGTGGGACCGGCTGCTGGAGTCGAAGCCGGAGCTGGGCGATCTGTTCGCCGGGGACGCCGAGGGCGAGCGTCTGACGCGGTGGCTGGGCGAGGCGGAGCGGCTGGTGGACCGGTGGTTCTCGCTGGAGGACCCGACGCGTCTTGAGCCGGCCGAGCGCGAGATGTTCGTCGAGACGGAGCTGGAGTCGGGGCTGCGGCTGCGCGGGGTGATCGACCGGGTGGACGTCGCGCCGAGCGGTGAGGTCCGGATCGTCGACTACAAGACGGGCAAGGCGCCGCGGCCGGAGTATTCCGAGGAGCCGCTGTTCCAGATGACGTTCTACGCGCTGGTGATCTGGCGGCTGAAGGGCGTGGTGCCGCGCCGCCTCCAGCTGGTCTATCTGGGCAGCGGGGACGTCATGACGTACGACCCGGTGGTGGCGGACCTGGAGCGGGTGGAGCGCAAGCTGCTGGCGCTGTGGGACGCGATCAGGCTGGCGACGGAGACCGGTGACTGGCGGCCCCGGCCGACGAAGCTGTGCGGCTGGTGCGACCACCAGGCGGTGTGTCCGGAATTCGGCGGGACTCCCCCGGTCTATCCGCTGTCGGTCCGCCCGGCGGATTCGGGTGAGGATGGCCAGGGCAGAATGGGACCGGTCCGGGCCGAGGCCGGCCGAGCCGTGGCCCTTGAGGGCCCTTAAGGAGTTCCTGTGGCGATCCGCGTCCTTCTGGTCGACGACCAGCCTCTGCTGCGCACCGGTTTCCGGATGATTCTGGAGGCCGAGGGCGATCTGGCGGTGGTCGGCGAGGCCGGTGACGGTCTGCAGGCCATCGACCAGGTGCGGGCGCTGCAGCCCGATGTGGTGCTGATGGACATCCGGATGCCGCGGATGGACGGGGTGGAGGCGACCCGTCAGATCACCGGTCCCGGGAAGGACGGCCCGGCGAAGGTGCTGGTGCTGACCACCTTCGATCTCGACGAGTACGTGGTGGAGGCGCTGCGTGCGGGGGCGAGCGGGTTCCTGCTGAAGGACGCTCCGGCGGCCGAGCTGGTGCAGGCGATCCGGGTGGTGGCGGCGGGCGAGGCGATGCTCGCGCCGAGCATCACGCGCCGGCTGCTCGACAAGTACGCGGACCATCTGCCGTCCGGCGAGGAGCCGGTGCCGGACGCCCTGCACACGCTGACGGACCGTGAGGTCGAGGTGCTGAAGCTGGTGGCGCGGGGGCTGTCCAACGCGGAGATCGCGGCGGATCTGTTCGTCAGCGAGACGACGGTCAAGACGCATGTGGGCCATGTGCTCACGAAGTTGGGCCTGCGCGACCGGGTACAGGCCGCGGTGTACGCGTACGAGAGCGGGCTGGTGCGCCCCGGCGCGCAGTAGCGGCCCCGCACTCGGGCACGACACACGAAAGCCCTCCGGCCCGCCCCCTCCTCGTACGGAGGGTGCGGGCCGGACGGCTTCGCTGTCGGGGCTCAGGCGCTGGGCCGGTTGAGCTCCCAGAGCTGGAGCTCGGAGGTGGCGCTCACCGAGCGCTCCACCCCGGCGATCCCGTCGCGGGAGGCCACGTACTGCTTGCCCTGCCAGATCGGGAGCACCGGCACGTCGGTGGCGACGATGTCCTGGAGCTTCTCGTAGGTGGCGGCGGCGGCGGTGCGGTCGGCCTCGCGGCGGGACTGCGGGATGAGGACCTTCTCCGCCTCGCGCGACCGGTAGGGCGAGTTGAGGAAGTTGTTCGCGTCCAGGAAGGGCGCGGTGTAGTTGTCCGGGTCCGGGAAGTCGGGGAACCAGCCCATGCCGTAGGCCGCGTAGTCGCCGCGCTTCTGCTCGGGGCGGTACTTCGACCATTCCTTGCCCTGGACGGAGACGTCGAAGAGGCCGGAGTTGTTCAGCTGCTGCTGGATCGCCTTGAACTCGGCCGCGGTGGCCGGGCCGTAGTGGTCGTTGGTGTAGTGGAGGGTGAACTTCACCGGCGTGTCGATCCCGGCGGCGCGGAGGATCTCCGCGGCCTTGGCGGTGCTGGGCTCGCCGTACTTGTTGAAGAAGGCGTTGGTGTGCCCGGCGATGCTGGAGGGGATCAGCGAGTAGAGCGGTTCGGCGGTGGTGCCGTACACCTTGCCCGCGATCTCGCCGCGGTCGATGATCTGCGCCATGGCCTGCCGGACGGCCTTGTTGACCACGGGGTCCTTGGTGTTGAACCCGAGGTAGCTGATGGCCAGTCCGGGCAGCTCGGTGAGGTCGATGCCCTCCTTCGGGTCCACGAGCATGTCGCGGGCCTGCTCGGGCGACATCGCCCGGGTCATCATGTGGATCTTCTCCTCGTCGAGCGCCTTGCCCATGGCCTCGGCGTCGGGGAAGAGGTCCATCTCGACCTTGTCGTTGAGCACCTTCAGCTCGCCCTTGTACGAGGGGTTCTTGTCGAAGGCGATCTTGACGACCCGGCCGTCCTCGACCTGCGGCTTCATGGTGTACGGGCCGGAGCCGTTGACCTGGAAGCCGGCGCGTGCCGTCTTCGCCGGGTAGTCCGCCTTCGGGACGATGCCGGCGGCGGGGGTGGCGAGCTTGTACGGGAACGTGGCGTCGGGCGTTTTCAGGTGGAAGATCACCTGGTCCTCGCCCTTGGTCTCGATCATGTCGATGTTGGCGAGCAGACCGACCGGCCCGCTGTCCGAGTCGATGTCGATGACGCGCTGGATGGAGTGCTTCACGTCCTCGGCGGTGACGGGCGTCCCGTCGGCGAAGGTGAGGCCCGCGCGCAGGGTGCAGCGGTAGCTCTCGTTCGCGGTGTCGGTGAAGGTGCAGCTGCGGGCGGCCTCGGGCACCGGCTCGCCGCCGCCGTTGGGCACCGCGGTCAGGGTCTGCACGGTCTGCCGCAGGACGTTCCAGACGCCCGCTTCGTAGCCGATGGCCGGGTCCAGCGGCGCGGGGTTCTCCTTCGAGGCCACGAGCTGATCCGTGGTGCCGACGACGATGGCCCCCTTGCCACCGGCGCCGCTGTCCGTGCTGCCGCAGGCGGCGAGCACGGGGGCGAGCAGGCCGACCACGGCCGGCAGCACCAGGGTCTTGCGGTTCATCTGGACGTTCTCCCTCATCCCGGCAGGTGAGGAATCAAAGTTAGTAGCCGTGGGTGGCCCCTCCGACCGTCCGGCGGGCGGCTCACGCTCCCCCGGCGACCGGCAGGGCCGACATATGATCATCATTACGGACAGCTCACCCGATCCCGGCGGGCCGCCGGAGGCTTCCGGGTGAGGAAGGTCACCCGCCCGCCCTCTTCACATATGCATCCTGCGACTGATCCACATCCACGGAACGCTGCCGGAACGCACACGGAGGGGAGCAGAAAATCCACTGTTCGTTCACAAGCCGGCGCCCGTGCTCCGCTCAGCCCGTTCCGCTCGATCCGGTGATGAGTCCCCGCAGGAAGGCGAGGTCGACCTCTTCGAGGGAGCCGACGACCACGCGTCCGGCCGCCGGTGCGATGGGGGCGACGGACGGCACGGCGACGACCCGGCAGCCGGCGGCCTCGGCGGCGGCCACACCGGTCGCGGTGTCCTCGATGACGGCGCAGCGCCAGGGGTCGGCGCCGAAGCCCGCGGCGGCGGTGAGGTAGGGCTCGGGGTGGGGCTTGGTCCGGGCGACCTCGTCGCCCGCGACGGTGAGCGCGAAGTGGTGGTGGCCGACCGAGTCCAGCACCCGGTCGATGATCCGGCGGTGGGAGGCCGAGACGAGCGCGGTGGGCACCTCGTAGGCGGCCAGTTCGGCGAGCAGCCGTTCGGCCCCGGGCATCAGCGGCACACCCCGGCTGATGCGGCTCTCGAATCCGTCGTTGAGCAGGACGGTCAGCTCCTCCAGCCGGATGTCGGCGCCGGTGACGTCGATGAGGTAGCCGGCGCTGCGGGTCATCGGACCGCCGACGACCACGTCCCGCCAGGACTCCTCCAGCCGGTGCCCGAGTCCGGCGAAGACGTCTTTCTCCACGTCCCACCAGAAGCCCTCGGTATCGACCAGGGTTCCGTCCATGTCGAGAAGGACCGCCTGCAGGGCGGCGCCTTCGGCCGTGCGGGTCAAGGACGCGGGGACCGTACTGGTCATCCGGCACACCTTCCGTAAGGGACGAGAAGGCCGGCCGCCATTCCCAGAAGTGGGAGGGCGACCGGCCTGCACTGGACCGACCAGTGTACGACGTGTCCGGCCGCGGTGCGCTGAAGGCGCGGGGCCGCAGCCGGCATACGGGGGTTACCGGGCGTTGAAGTATTTGGCCTCGGGGTGGTGGATGACGATGGCGTCGGTGGACTGCTCCGGGTGGAGCTGGAACTCCTCCGAGAGGTGCACGCCGATCCGCTCCGGCTGGAGGAGGTCGGCGATCTTCGCCCGGTCCTCCAGGTCCGGGCACGCCCCGTAACCGAGCGAGAACCGTGCGCCGCGGTACTTCAGCGCGAACATGTCCTCGACGTCCGCCGGGTCCTCCCCCGCGAAGCCCAGCTCGCTGCGGACCCGGGCGTGCCAGTACTCGGCGAGCGCCTCGGCGAGCTGGACGGAGAGGCCGTGAAGCTCCAGGTAGTCGCGGTAGGAGTTGGCGGCGAACAGCTCGGCGGTGGCCTCCCCGATCCGGGAGCCGACGGTGACGATCTGGAGGCCGATGACATCGGTCTCGCCGGACTCCTCGGGGCGGAAGAAGTCGGCGAGGCAGAGGCGGCGGCCGCGGCGCTGGCGCGGGAAGGTGAAGCGGGTGCGCTCGGAGCCGTCCTCGTGGAGGAGGATCAGGTCCTCGCCCTTGGAGACGCAGGGGAAGTAGCCGTAGACGACGGCGGCTTCCAGGAGGTTGTTGGACTGGAGGTGGTCGAGCCAGCCGCGCAGGTGCGGGCGTCCCTCGGTCTCCACCAGCTCCTCGTACGTCGGTCCGTCGCCGGTCCTGGCCTGCTTGAGGCCCCACTGGCCCTTGAAGAGGGCGCCCTCGTCGAGCCAGGAGGCGTACTCCTTGAGCGGGATGCCCTTGATGACCCGGGTGCCGCGGAACGGCGGCTCGGGGATGGGGTTGGTGATGGAGACGTCCGAGCGCACCGAGCCCTCGGGCTCTTCGACCTCCAGCACCGCCACGACGTCCTTCTTCGGTACCCGGCGCTGCTTCAGCTCGGGCAGGACCGCACCCGGAACGCCGCGCTTGACGCCGATGAGCGCGTCCATGAGGCGCAGCCCCTCGAAGGCGTCCCGGGCGTAGCGGACCTCGCCCTCGTAGATCTCGTGCAGGTCCTGCTCGACGTAGGCCCTGGTCAGCGCGGCGCCACCGAGGATGACCGGGAAGTCCGCGGCCATCTTGCGCTGGTTCAGCTCCTGGAGGTTCTCCTTCATGATCACGGTGGACTTCACCAGGAGACCGGACATGCCGATGACGTCGGCGCGGTGCTCCTCGGCGGCTTCCAGGATCGCGGAGACGGGCTGCTTGATGCCGAGGTTGACGACGTTGTAGCCGTTGTTGGAGAGGATGATGTCGACGAGGTTCTTGCCGATGTCGTGGACGTCGCCGCGGACGGTGGCCAGCACGATGGTGCCCTTGCCCTCGTCGTCGGACTTCTCCATGTGCGGCTCCAGGTGGGCCACCGCGCTCTTCATGACCTCGGCGGACTGGAGGACGAACGGCAGCTGCATCTGGCCGGAGCCGAACAGCTCGCCGACGACCTTCATGCCTTCCAGCAGCGTGTTGTTGACGATGTCGAGGGCGGGGCTGTCCTGGAGGGCCTCGTCGAGGTCGGCTTCCAGACCGTTCTTCTCGCCGTCGATGATGCGGCGCTGGAGCCGCTCGTCCAGCGGGAGGGCCATCAGCTCCTCGGCCTTGCCCGCCTTCATCGACTTCATGTTGACGCCCTCGAACAGCTCCATGAGCTTCTGGAGGGGGTCGTAGCCCTCGGCGCGGCGGTCGTAGATCAGGTCGAGGGCGACCTTGACCTGCTCCTCCTCCAGCCGGGCGATCGGCAGGATCTTCGAGGCGTGCACGATCGCGGAGTCCAGGCCCGCCTTGACGCACTCGTCGAGGAAGACGGAGTTCAGCACGACGCGGGCGGCCGGGTTGAGGCCGAAGGAGATGTTGGAGAGGCCCAGCGTGGTCTGGACGTCGGGGTGGCGCTTCTTCAGCTCGCGGATGGCCCCGATGGTGGCGATGCCGTCGCCGCGGGACTCCTCCTGGCCGGTGCAGATGGTGAAGGTCAGGGTGTCGATGAGGATGTCGGACTCGCGGATTCCCCAGTTGGCGGTGAGGTCCTCGATCAGCCGCTCGGCGATGGCGACCTTGTGCTCGACGGTGCGGGCCTGGCCCTCCTCGTCGATCGTCAGCGCGATCAGGGCGGCGCCGTGCTCGGCGGCCAGGGCGCTGACCTGCGCGAAGCGGGACTCGGGGCCGTCGCCGTCCTCGTAGTTGACCGAGTTCAGCACGGCCCGGCCGCCGAGCTTCTCCAGGCCGGCGCGCAGGACGGGCAGCTCGGTGGAGTCCAGCACGATCGGCAGGGTGGAGGCGGTCGCGAAGCGGCCGGCCAGCTCGGCCATGTCGGCGACGCCGTCGCGGCCCACGTAGTCGACGCAGAGGTCGAGCATGTGCGCGCCCTCGCGGATCTGGTCGCGGGCCATCTCCACGCAGTCGTCCCAGCGGGCCTCCAGCATGGCCTCGCGGAACTTCTTGGAGCCGTTGGCGTTGGTGCGCTCCCCGATGGCCAGGTAGGCGGTGTCCTGGCGGAAGGGGATGTGCTGGTAGAGGGAGGCCGCGCCGGGCTCGGGGCGCGGGTCGCGCTCGGTCGGCGTCAGCTCGCGGGCGCGGTCGACGACGGCCCGCAGGTGCTCGGGGGTCGTACCGCAGCAGCCGCCGATGAGGGAGAGCCCGTAGTCCCGGACGAAGTGCTCCTGGGAGTCGGCGAGACCGTCGGGGCCGAGGGGGAAGTGCGCGCCGTCCTTGGTGAGGACGGGCAGGCCGGCGTTGGGCATGCACATCAGGGGCGTACGGGAGTGGCGGGCGAGGTAGCGCAGGTGCTCGCTCATCTCGTCCGGGCCGGTCGAGCAGTTGAGCCCGATCAGGTCGATGCCCAGCGGCTCCAGGGCGGTCAGGGCCGCGCCGATCTCGGAGCCCAGCAGCATGACGCCGGTCGTCTCGAAGGCGAGGGAGCAGATCAGCGGCACCTGGAGGCCGAGGGCGTCCATCGCCCGGCGCGCGCCGATGATGCTGGACTTGGTCTGCAGCAGGTCCTGGGTGGTCTCGACGATCAGCGCGTCGGAGCCGCCCGCGAGGAGGCCCTCGGCGTTCTGCTGGTAGCCGTCGCGCAGGACGTCGTACGTGATGTGGCCGAGCGAGGGCAGCTTGGTGCCGGGGCCGATCGAGCCGAGGACCCAGCGCTGGCGGCCGTCCTTGGCCCCGAACTCGTCGGCGACCTCGCGGGCGATCCGGGCGCCCGACTCGGAGAGCTCGAAGATCCGGTCGGCGATCTCGTACTCGTTGGCGGCGGAGTGGTTCGCGCCGAAGGTGTTGGTCTCGACGCAGTCGACGCCGACCGCGAAATACTCCTCGTGGACCGAGCGCACGATGTCGGGCCGGGTGATGTTGAGGATCTCGTTGCAGCCTTCGAGGTTCTCGAAGTCCTCCAGCGTGGGGTCCTGTGCCTGGAGCATGGTGCCCATCGCCCCGTCGGCCACCACCACGCGGGTGGCGAGTGCCTCTCGGAGTGCGTCTGCGCGGGTGCGGCTGTCGGCGGCGGATGTCGGCAACGAGGCCATGGATGATCTCCCAGGGATGCGACGGCTGTCGGCTTTGCGTCCTTCTTGGGGAAGGCGCACCTCGCCAGCGTAGCCGGACGGCGCCCGGGACCGTAGGGGCGTCCAGAGGACGGACCCCGTACGGACCGCATGCTGTGCCGGGTGCGGCGCGTGCGCCCGGGTGGCGGAGACTTTCCCCCGGAGTCCGGCGCAGGTCGGCATCGACCGATAGTGTTCAGCATTGTCGAACCGAGGTGGAGGAGTACGGCGCGATGGCCAAGAACATCCAGTCGCTGGAGCGGGCGGCCGCGATGCTGCGTCTGCTGGCGGGCGGCGAGCGCCGGCTCGGGCTCTCCGACATCGCCTCCTCGCTGGGGCTGGCCAAGGGCACCGCGCACGGCATTCTGCGCACGCTCCAACTGGAGGGCTTCGTCGAGCAGGACGCGACGTCGGGCCGCTACCAGCTGGGCGCGGAGCTGCTGCGCCTCGGCAACAGCTATCTGGACGTCCACGAGCTGCGGGCTCGCGCCCTGGTCTGGACGGACGACCTGGCCCGCTCCAGCGGCGAGAGCGTCCACCTCGGAGTGCTGCACCAGCACGGCGTGCTGATCGTCCACCACGTCTTCCGGCCCGACGACAGCCGCCAGGTGCTGGAGGTCGGGGCGATGCAGCCGCTGCACTCCACGGCGCTGGGCAAGGTGCTGTCCGCGTACGACCCGGTGGCCCACAGCGAGGTCATGGAGGCGGAGCGCCGCTCCTTCACCGGCCGCACCGTCACCGCCGCCGACGAGTTCGAGTCGATGCTGGACCTGATCCGGGCCCAGGGCTGGGCCGCCGACGCCGAGGAGACCTGGGAGGGCGTCGCCGCCGTGGCCGCCCCCGTGCACGACCGGCGCAGGATGCCGGTGGGCGCGGTCGCCGTGACCGGTGCGGTGGAGCGGGTGGCCCCGGGCGGCACGCTGCGCCCGGAGCTGATCGCGGCCGTACGGGACTGCGCCCGCGCGGTCTCCCGGGATCTGGGCGCCGGCCGCTTCTGACGGCCGGCACGGCCCGCTCCCCCGGGTTTCCCTGCGGCCGGCCGCCGGCCCGCCTCCTCGTACGCCGAACCCCGCCCACCGCCGGTAACGATCCCGTCGCGCACCGAGTCGTGGGCCACAGAACCCTTGACGCTTCCTTCACTTCGGGGAAACACTGCCGTTCAACGGTCGGCATTGTCGAACGCCTAACGGCAATACGCGTTAGGGTGTGACAGTGCCAAGGGCCGGTCAAGCCCTTACAGGTGGGCTGCCCACGCTTCGTGGATACCCATCTGGGGCGCGGAACACCGGCGGGACCGGTGATCCGCTCTCCCCTGGACGAAGGACAAAGGAGTCGCGGGTGTCCAGCTCCGACATTTTCATCGGCGAGACCATAGGTACCGCCGTACTCATCCTGCTCGGCGGCGGTGTCTGTGCCGCCGTCACGCTGAAGCGCTCGAAGGCTCACAACGCCGGCTGGCTGGCCATCACCTTCGGGTGGGGCTTCGCCGTGCTGACGGGCGCCTACCTCGCCGGCGGCGTATCGGGCGCCCACCTCAACCCCGCGGTCACGGTCGGCCTGGCCATCCAGGGCGGCACGGAGTGGGGCGACGTCCCCCTCTACCTCGGCTCGCAGCTGCTCGGCGCGATGATCGGCGCTCTGCTGGTCTGGGCGGTGTACTACGGGCAGTTCCACGCCCACCTCACCGACCCCGAGATCATCGAGGCGCAGCCGACCGACGAGGCGATGGTCGACCAGACCGCCGCCCCCAAGGCCGGCCCGGTGCTCGGGATCTTCTCCACCGGACCCGAGATCCGCAACGGCGTGCAGAACGTCGTCACCGAGATCATCGCCACCGTCGTGCTGGTCCTGGCGATCCTGACCCAGGGCCTCAACGACGAGGGCAACGGCCTCGGCGTGCTCGGCGCGCTGATCACCGCCCTGGTCGTCGTCGGCATCGGCCTCTCGCTCGGCGGGCCGACCGGCTACGCGATCAACCCGGTCCGCGACCTCGGTCCGCGCATCGTGCACTCCCTGCTGCCGCTGCCCAACAAGGGTGGTTCGGACTGGGGCTACGCGTGGGTACCCATCGTGGGTCCGCTCGTCGGCGGCGCACTCGCCGGCGGGCTCTACAACCTCGCCTTCGCCTAGCCGCACCCTCATCACCCCTTCACAGACTTCCGGGAGCACACCGTGACCGACGCACACACCACCGGCACCCACGGCACCGGGCCGTTCATCGCGGCCATCGACCAGGGCACCACCTCCAGCCGCTGCATCGTCTTCGACAAGGACGGCCGGATCGTCTCCGTCGACCAGAAGGAGCACGAGCAGATCTTCCCGAAGCCGGGCTGGGTCGAGCACGACGCGACCGAGATCTGGGAGAACGTCCAGGAGGTCGTCGCCGGGGCCATCGTCAAGGCCGGCATCACCTCCGCCGACGTCAAGGCGATCGGCATCACCAACCAGCGCGAGACCACGCTGATGTGGGACAAGAACACCGGCGAGCCGGTGCACAACGCCCTGGTCTGGCAGGACACCCGTACCGACGCGCTCTGCAAGGAGCTCGGCCGCAACGTGGGCCAGGACCGGTTCCGCCGCGAGACCGGGCTGCCGCTCGCCTCGTACTTCGCCGGACCCAAGGTCCGCTGGCTGCTCGACAACGTCGAGGGGCTGCGTGAGCGCGCCGAGGCCGGCGACATCCTCTTCGGGACCATGGACTCCTGGGTCATCTGGAACCTCACGGGCGGCACCGACGGCGGCGTCCACGTCACCGACGTCACCAACGCCTCGCGCACCCTCCTGATGAACCTGCACACGATGGCGTGGGACGAGAAGATCCTCTCCTCCATCGGCATCCCGGCCGCGGTCCTCCCCGAGATCCGCTCCTCCGCCGAGGTGTACGGCCACGCCAAGGGCGGCATTCTCGACGGCGTGCCGGTCGCCTCCGCGCTCGGCGACCAGCAGGCGGCCCTTTTCGGCCAGACCTGTTTCGCCGAGGGCGAGGCCAAGTCCACGTACGGCACCGGCACCTTCATGCTGATGAACACCGGTGGCACCCCGGTGAACTCGTACAACGGGCTGCTCACCACCGTCGGTTACCAGATCGGCGACAAGCCCCCGGTGTACGCGCTGGAGGGCTCCATCGCGGTCACCGGTTCGCTGGTGCAGTGGATGCGCGACCAGATGGGCCTGATCAAGTCGGCCGCCGAGATCGAGACGCTGGCCTCCTCGGTCGAGGACAACGGCGGCGCCTACTTCGTGCCCGCCTTCTCCGGTCTCTTCGCCCCCTACTGGCGTCCCGACGCCCGGGGCGTGATCACCGGTCTCACCCGTTACGTCACCAAGGCGCACATCGCCCGTGCCGTCCTGGAGGCCACCGCCTGGCAGACCCGCGAGATCAGCGACGCCATGACGAAGGACTCCGGCGTCGAGCTGACCGCGCTCAAGGTCGACGGCGGCATGACGTCCAACAACCTGCTGATGCAGACGCTCGCCGACTTCCTGGACGCGCCCGTGGTGCGCCCCATGGTCGCCGAGACCACCTGCCTCGGCGCCGCCTACGCCGCCGGTCTGGCCGTCGGCTTCTGGCCGGACACCGACGCGCTGCGCGCCAACTGGCGCCGGGCCGCCGAGTGGACACCCCGCATGGACGCGGACACCCGTGCCCGCGAGTACAAGAGCTGGCTCAAGGCCGTCGAACGGACCATGGGCTGGGTCGAGGACGAAGAAAGCTGACGAGGAGCATCACCATGACCACCCTGCAGAGCGTTCCCGCCCTCGGAACGCACCCGGCCTCCGGCTCGCTGCCGAGCCGCGCCGAGACCCGGGACCAGCTGTCCCGGGCCACGTACGACCTCCTGGTCATCGGCGGCGGCATCCTGGGCATCTCCACCGCCTGGCATGCCGCGCAGTCCGGGCTGCGGGTGGCACTGGTGGACGCCGGCGACTTCGCCGGCGCCACCTCCTCCGCCTCCTCCAAGCTCCTCCACGGCGGTCTGCGCTACCTCCAGACCGGTGCGGTGAAGCTGGTCGCGGAGAACCACTTCGAGCGGCGCGCGGTCTCCCGCGAGGTGGCCCCGCACCTGGCCAACCCGCTCACCTTCTACCTGCCCGTCTACAAGGGCGGCCCGCACGGCGCGGCCAAGCTCGGCGCGGGCGTCTTCGCCTACTCCGCGCTCTCCGCGTTCGGCGACGGCGTCGGCCACGTCATCTCCCCGGCCAAGGCCCAGCGCGATGTTCCCGAGCTGCGTACGGACGATCTGAAGGCGGTCGCGGTCTACCGCGACGACCAGATGAACGACGCCCGCATGGCTCTGATGACGGTCCGCGCGGCCGTCGACGCGGGCGCGGTCGTCCTCAACCACGCGGCCGTCACCGGGCTGCGCTTCACCCGGGGCCGGGTCACCGGCGCCGAGCTGAAGGACAGCACCGACGGCACCGAGTTCGGCGTCGACGCCCGCCTCGTCCTGAACGCCACCGGCCCCTGGGTCGACCACCTCCGCAAGCTGGAGGACCCGAACGCGGCCCCCTCCATCCGCCTCTCCAAGGGCGCCCACCTGGTCCTCAAGCGGACCCGGCCGTGGCGGGCGGCACTGGCCACCCCGATCGACAAGTACCGCATCACCTTCGCGCTGCCGTGGGAGGACATGCTGCTCCTCGGCACGACGGACGAGGAGTACGAGGGCGACCCGGCTGACGTCTCGGTGACCGAGGCCGACACCGCGCAGATCCTCGACGAGGCGGCGTTCTCGATCAAGGACCAGCAGCTGTCGCGCGATCTGATCACGTACTCCTTCGCGGGTCTGCGGGTGCTGCCCGGCGGGCCCGGCGACACCTCCAAGGCCAAGCGCGAGACGGTCGTCACCGAGGGCCGCGGCGGGATGCTGTCGGTCGCGGGCGGCAAGTGGACGACCTTCCGTCACATCGGCCGTACGGTCATGAACAAGCTGGCCGCCCTGCCCGGGCACCCGCTGGCCGAGGACATGGAGCCGATGAACCGACTGCCGCGGAAGCTGCCGCTCCCCGGTATCGCCAACCCGAACGCGGTCGCCCACCGCCTGCTGATCGACGGGCCGGCCCCCGGCCCCCGGATGGCCCCGGACACCGCCCGCCACCTGGCCACGCACTACGGCTCGCTCGCCTTCGACATCGCCCGCCTGGCGAACGAGAACCCGGCCCTCGCCGAGCGCGTCCACCCGGACGCCCCGGAGATCTGGGCCCAGGTCGCCTACGCCCGGGACCACGAGTGGGCCGAGACGGCGGACGACGTGCTGCGCCGCCGGACCACGCTGACGATCCGGGGCCTGGCGACGGACGACGTCCGCGACGGCGTCGAGAAGCTGCTGGCCGACCGGGACTGATCCACCCCCCACGGGTACGCGGACGG
>NZ_JBHXJG010000173.1:0-1257 GCF_042723425.1 Streptomyces sp. NPDC058375
GCCCCGCCGTGCCGCGCACGGCGGGGCATCCTGCTGTGGGCCAGCCGAGGCGGGAACTCCCCGGCGGTTGAGGCCGGGTGGGTGTGAGGGCTGACGCATCAGCTCAGTCCTCGTCCTCCTCCATGCTCGCGTACCCGGAGCGGATCAACGCGGAGAAGCCGGGGTACTTCGTCGGGTTGCCGTACTTCGGTGCGAACTCGTAGGCGGCCCACTCGCCGTCCGGACCGACGTCGGTCGGATCGAGCAACCAGAAGTCCTCTCCCCGGGCGATCTCGAGGGACCGGCGAAACAACTGAACATCGTCCTCGTTGCCGGGTATCGAGTCGTAGGTATCGGTCACGCGTCTGCCGGCCTCGCTGTCCCGCATCCACAGGACGCGGTCGCAGGAATGGACACCGTCCACGTAGTCATCGAGGTGCTTCCACCCGTCGCTTGCCAGGAAGAATCCCCGCAGGCTGGGTGGAAACCGCACTCCGAGCCTCTCCTCGGATGCCGCCAGAGCCTCCTCCCGAGCAGGGGCTTCACCCAACCACAGCTCAACCCGCCCCCCTCGATCCAGAACCTCCAGCTGATCGTCTTCCAGCAGGTCGACCAGCTCGTCGTCGTCGGCACGGACCTTCACGTACAGCTCGCCGTATCGCTGCAGAAAGACACGCCATTCCTCCGGCGTGGCCAGAACGCCGACAACTTCATTCTCTTCAGGCCCAGTTGTCTCACTCATGCCGATCATGGTGCCAAGTGGTCAGGTGGGCCTGTTCGGAGTCCACTGGCTGGGTCTGGCAGCGGGAATCGGCCCGACCGCGTTCTTCGTCGGCGCGGTCCTGGTCCACGTCCGGCCGCGTGTCTTCCACAACATCGCCTTCCCGGGGGTGTTCCTGATGCTCGCCGTCGTCAGTACCGGTTTCTTCGCGGACGGGGGACGGTGACCGCCGTGTCAGTGGCCGTGGTCGACCGGCCTCGTACCCGGCAGGATGGGCCCGTGCCGAAGAACTCAGCCGACCGCGCGGGTGGCCGCCCCAGCTCCCACGACCTCACGCCGGTGGTCCTGATTTCGGCCGGGCTCGTCGTCCTCGTCGGCCCGCCCGCCTCCGGCAAGACGAGCTTCGTCCGGGCGCTGGTCGAGCGGCGGCAGATCGACGCGGAAGCCGTGGTGTCCAGCGACGAGATCCGTGCGGATCTGTCCGGCGCGCCGTGTGAGCCTGCGTCCGCCGCATCGGTCTCCGCCGCATCGGTCTCCGCCGCATCGAACTCCGATGC
>NZ_JBHXJG010000173.1:1267-15637 GCF_042723425.1 Streptomyces sp. NPDC058375
GCCGACGCGCGGATCTTCGAGGAGCGCGACCGCCGCATCGCCGCCCGGCTCGCCGCCGGACGCAGCGTGATCGCCGAGTCGACGAACGTCACGCCCCATGCGCGCGCACGCCTCATCGCCATCGCCCGGCGCTTCGAGGCTCCGGTGACCATGCTGCGCTTCGACCCCGGCGTCACCGACCTCCTCCAGCAGTACACCGAGCGGGGCCGTGCGGACATGACTGCGGCGGACGTACGCTCCTACGCCGCCGTCATGAGCCGTGACGCGGGCGCCGATCGGCTCCGCTCCGAGGGAGCCGACGCCGTCCACGAGGTACCCGGACGCCGTCAGGCGATCACGCCCGCCGAAGCCGCCCCACGCTTCTCCTTCGACCGGCTCCCCGCCGACGTACGGGGGTGGCCGGCTCCCTCGACCGGGGCGACGGGAACCGGGGATCTCACGGACCACTCAACTCGGGGCGCGGGCCCGGTGCTGTTCGCGCGGCGTGGTGCCGGCCTCGGCCGGGGAGCTTGCCGGTGTCCGCTGTCAGCCGCAGGTCCGGCTCTTGTACGAGGCGAACCGGTACTTGCCGTTGTCGTTCGTCGACCCTTCCCAGAACACGTAGTTCCCGTTGGCGGCCCGGACCAGGTAGAAGCTGCGGACGGAGCCCGAGTAGCGCAGAATCTGGCCTCCGAAGGCGTACTCGTGGGCGTAGTCGTAGAAGCTCAGCTTGCCGTCGGCGTAGCCCCAGGTCGCGTTGCCGACCTTGCCGTCCACGTACTTCAGGGGCCAGCGGTCCTGCAGGTTCTTCGTCGCGTGGGTGGTGTTCGCCCCGAATTGGCCGTCGATGTCCCCGGCGTCGTAGGCGGTGCCGTCCTGCTCCTTGGCGCCTTCCGCCCAGAGGATCTGCTGCCACAGGCAGGTGGCGTTGGACTTGGCGTGGCTCGACTGCGAAATCACGCCCTCGTCGCCCCAGTCGTTCGTGAAGGTGCCGCCTCCTGATACGTATCCGCTGGAGATGCTGGCGGATGCCGGTGCGGTGCCGACCGCCAGAGCGCCGGCGACGACGGTGGTCACGGCGGCGACGGCCAAGCGGGATCGGGTCAGCCGGAATCTCATGGTTCCCCCTCGATGAAACGGTCACGTGCTGGCGGAGCGACGCTAACGCGCCGCCAGCGGCGGCATCGACACTGTTGCGTCCCAGCGCAAAAGAGGAGGAAGCGAAGAGAGTGTAGGAGCAGAGGAGCGGAGGAAGTGGGGTAAGCAGCCCGGTTCGGACGGGAGTTTCGCGGGACCGCCGTGGGCGGTGTCCGATCGGCCGCCTGGGACTTCCGTTCGCTGTGCTGTGCTCAGGGGCTACTCTCCTCCGGATCATTGACGTTGACCACGGAGGGGGCGGACTGTGCGGACGGCCACGGTGACGGCGGGCGGGGACCGGATGCGCTGGGCGGAGCTGCCGGGCGAGGAACCGGCCCGTGTCTACGTACACGGACTGGGGGCGACGTCGCCCGCCTACTTCGCCGAGGTCGCGGTGCACCCGCTGCTGGCCGGTCACCGTTCGCTGCTGATCGACCTGCTGGGGTTCGGCCTCAGCGACCGGCCGACGAATTTCGACTACACCCTGGAATCGCACGCCGACGCCCTGGCGAGGGCCCTTGAGTCGGCGGGCGTCAGCGGTGCCGAGGCGATCGCGCACAGCATGGGCGGCTCGGTGGCCATCGTCCTGGCCGTCCGGCACCCGCACCTGGTCTCCCGTCTCGTACTGGTCGACGCCAACCTCGACCCGATCGCGCCCGTGCCCGGGGCCGGCGGCAGCAGCGGCATCGCCGCGTACAGCGAGGAGGAGTTCCTCGCCGGCGGCTGGGAAGAGGCCCGCGACCGGGTGGGCCCCGACTGGTGGTCCACCATGCGCCTGGCCGGCCGGGAGGCCCTGCACCGCAGCGCCACCCATCTCGTGCGGGGGACCGCCCCCACCATGCGCGAACTGCTGGTGGACCTGAAGATCCCCCGCACCTACCTGCTGCCCGAGGCCGATGGCCCGCTCCCGGGGGCCGACGCACTCACCCGGGCCGGGGTGTCCGTCGTCCCGGTCCCGGACTGCGGCCACAACGTCATGCTGGACAACCCGCAGGCCTTCGTACGCGCCACCGCTGTGGCGCTCGGCGCGGCGGAGTGACACCGCGCCGCCCGTCTCCCTGGTTCCTCTGCGACGTACCGGCTGCCCGGCCGCCCGGCCGCCCATCCACCCGTCCGCCCGTCCGCCCGGCCTGCCGGACGTCAGATGACCACGACGCGGCGGCCCCGGGTGTGCCCGGTCCGGCTGTCGGCGTGCGCGGCCGCCGCCTCCGCCAGCGCGTAGGACTTCTCGACCGGGATGTGCAGCCCGCCGCGGGAGATGAGCTCCGCCGCCTCGGTGAGTGCGTCCGGCACGCTGCCCGCGACACCCGAGAACCGGACGCCGAACCGCGGCGCGTCCAGGTCGGCGATGGAGACGACCTTCGCCGGGTCACCGGTCAGCTCGACCAGTTCGGGGATCACGCCCGAGCCCGCCAGGTCGAGCGCCGCGTCGACCCGGCCCAGCCGTCGTACGCGCTCTGCCCAGCCGCCGCCGTACGTCGTGGCGAGCGCGCCCAGGCCGCGCAGGTACTCCTGGTTGGCGGCCCCCGCCGTGCCGATGACCCGGATGCCCCGGTCGCGGGCGATCTGCAGCACCGCCGAACCGACTCCGCCGGACGCACCGCTGACCAGCAACGTCTCTCGGGGGCGGACGCCGACCTCGCGGATGACGCGCCGCGCGGTCTCCATCACGGACGGGTAGCCGGCCGCCTCCTCGAACGTCAGGCCCTCGGGCATTCGGGCCCAGGCCGACAGCACGGCGAACTCGGCGTAGGTGTCGGTCCCTTCACCGAACACGTGGTCGCCGATCTCCACACCCTCGACGCCCTCGCCGATGTCGTCCACCACCCCGGCGGCGTCGATCCCCACCCCTGACGGCAGCGAGATCGGGTGCGCGCCCAGGACCTGTCCCTCGCGCAGCCGCCAGTCGACGGGGTTCACCCCCGCCGCGCGCACGGAGACGCGTATCCGGCCGGGGCCCGCGTGGGGCTCATCGGCGTCGACGAGGCGGAGGACATCAGGGCCGCCGAACGCGGCGAAGATCACTTTCTTCATGCGAGCGACCGTAGCACTAACGGTTAGCTTTTTGGAACGGTTACGTATGCGGATTTGGTAGCGTCACGCCATGACCGAGCAGACCGGCCGCCGCGAGCGCAAGAAGGCCGCCACCCGTCAGAAGATCGCCGACGCGGCTCTGCGCCTCTTCCAGGAGCACGGTTACGAAGCCGTGGGCATCCGTGACGTGGCCGCCGAGGCCGACGTCGCGGTCACCACGCTCTTCTCCCACTTCGCCTCGAAGGAGGCGTTGGTGTTCGAGCAGGACCGGGGCTTCGAGCAGGGCCTCGTGCGGGCGGTGGCCGACCGCGCCCCGGACGAGCCGCTGGTCCCCGCGCTCCGTCGGCAGATCCACGCCCTGGTGCGACACTGCACGGCGCCCGAGGCCGCCCCGGTCCGGAACATGATCGAGTCGTCCCCGGCGCTGCGGGAGTACGAGGAGTCGATGCGGTTGCGCCACGCGGAGTCGCTGGCCGAGGCTGTCGCCGCCGACCTCGGCGTACCCGGGACGTCGATCGCTTGCCGGACGATCGCCCGTTTCGTCATCGACGCGTACGCGCTGGCCCGCGAGGCCGAGGAGCCGGAGGCGGCGGTGGACGAGGTCTTCCGCATGGTCGAGGCGGCCTGGGCGGCGGCGGATCTCGACTGATCCGGGGCCACCCGTCCGGTTCGTGCCGGGCTCGCGGGGGCCGACACGAACCGGCGGGTCGGCACGAACCGGCGGTCCGGCGCGGTCCGGGGCGGTCCGGCGGTCCGGCGCGAACCGGCACGCGCACCTGCGGCGTTGTCGCCGGTCGCCCGTGCCGCGGGTCCGGACGGTTTTGAACCGCGCCCCGGGGGCAACCGGCCGCCATGGACACCAACAGACCCACCGAAGAAGCGGCCCCGACCCAGGGGGACGAGCACCATGTGCTCCTCAGCGCCGACACCAATGGCGACGGCAAGCCCGACGTGTGGATGACGGACACGACCGGTGACGGCAGAGCGGACCTCTACCAGTTCGACACCACCGGCGACGGCGCGATCGATGTGACGGTGGTCGAGGGAGCGGAGGAGCCCGGCACGGACCGGCTGGTGGTCGAGGGCGACGGCGGTCACCCTCAGCAGGTCTGAGGCCCTGACTGCTGATCTCGGTGGATCTCGGTGGAGGGGCGGGGACATGACCGGTTCGGCCGGTGCGGCCGGAGGAGCGCGGGGCGGGGCGAGACGCTGGGGCGCGGCGGGGCCTGTCCTCGCCGTCCTGCTGGCGGCGGCGGTGGGAGGGTTCCTGGCGGGATCGGTCCTCGGCGAGGGCGAGGTGGACGTTCGTCAGGGGCTGTTCCTCGCCGCCGCCTTCGTCCTGCTGGGCGCGGGCGCGTCCGCCGGGGTCTGGTGGTGGAACCGGCGCCGGGCGGCGAAATTCGGGATGAGCGTGGGCCGGTACCTGCGGGTGGGCAGCCAGGTCCGGCGCGGTGAGGCCCCGGACGACCCCGCCGAGCGCCCGGCCGCTGTCGACATCGCCGTACGCATGCGTCGTGCGCTGGGCTCGTCCTCACGCCGGAGGGTGTGGTGGCTGTGGCTGGTGGGAGCGGGCGCGCTGTTGTGGTTCGTGAGCGGGGTGTTCCTCGTCGTCGATGGCCGGTACGGACGGGCCTCCTACAACCTCGTCCTGGCGGGCCTGCTTCTCGTCAACCCGCTGACGATGCGCCGCCGACGACGGCGTCTGGAGGCCGCGGAGCGCGCGCTGGGCATCCCGGCCCCCGCCTGATCACCTGATCACCTGGCGCGGCGCGGTCGGGCGAGGTGTTGCCGGACCTGTACGGGCTCGTGCGAGGGGCGCTTTGGCCGACTGTGACGGACGGGTGAGACTGTGGGCGGGCTCCCGCTCCGCCCCGCCCGCTGGTTTCCCGCTCCGTCTCCGCCCGCCGGGCTCCGCTCCCGCTCCCCCCGTCAGGAAATGCCGTGTCCCACGCCCCCGCCGCCCTCCGGTCGAGCGGCGCCGCCCCGCGCCCCGAAGCGCACCGCTTCAGCGCCGTCATCGGCCGCATAGCCGAGGAGATGGCCGCCCGCGACGACCACGGCACTCCTGCCGACTACATCCCGATGCTCGCCGGCGTCGACCCTCGGCGCTTCGGCATGGCCGTCGCGGAGCCGGACGGGACCGTGTACGGGGTCGGCGACTGGCAGCAGCCGTTCTCGACGCAGTCCATCTCCAAGGTCTTCGCCCTGGCGCTGGCACTCTCCCTGGACGGCGAGCAGATATGGCGGGGCGTGGGCCGCGAGCCGTCGGGCAACCCCTTCAACTCCCTGGTGCAGCTGGAGTACGAGAACGGGATTCCGCGCAACCCGTTCATCAACGCGGGCGCTCTGGTGGTGACCGACCGACTGCAGGCGCTGACCGGGGACGCCGCCGGTCAGGTGCGGGAGCTGCTGCGTACGGAGAGCGGCAACGCCGCCATCGACTTCGTACCGGAGGTCGCCGCCTCCGAAGCGGCCTTCGGTGACCGCAACGCCGCGCTGGCTCACTTCATGGCCTCCTACGGCAACATCACGCTCCCGATCCCCGAACTGCTCGCTGCCTACTTCCGCCAGTGCTCGATCGAGGCGTCCTGCGCGGACCTGGCCCTCTCCGCGGGGTTTCTGGCCCGGCACGGAGTCCGGGCCGACGGTTCCGCGCTGCTGACCCGCAGCCAGGCGAAGCAGGTCAACGCGGTCATGCTGACCTGCGGGACGTACGACGCGGCCGGGGAGTTCGCCTATCGGGTGGGGCTGCCCGGCAAGAGCGGCGTCGGCGGGGGCATCATCGCGATCGTGCCCGGCGAGTGCACCCTGTGCGTCTGGAGCCCGGGTCTCGACCGGCGCGGCAACTCGGTGGCGGGCGTGGCGGCCCTCGACCGGTTCACCACGCTCACGGGGCTGTCCGTCTTCTGACACGCCGGCCCCCCGGCCCGCCCGGGGTCACGCCCGCAGGGCGACGAGGCGGTACAGCGGGTCCGGGCGGGGCGTGTCCTGGTCCGGCAGCGCGGCGAGCCGCCGGCACACGTCGGCCACCTGGTCCGGGGGTGCGTGCGTGGACCAGGAGATTCGGCCCGCCTCGATCGCCTCGCGCCATCCGCGCGGGCTGGGCCCCTGCCCGGTGCCGGGGAACCGCGTCCGGCCGGACGGTTCCAGACCGTGCTGCGCGGCCCAACGGAGCACCCGGGCGGATCCGTCCGACGCCTGGGGCGCGTACCGACGTCGAAGGTCCCCCGTGACCTCGGCGATGTCGCTGTCCTCGGCGAACAGCGCTTCCTTCTTGTCCACGGTGGTGATCAGCACCCCGCCGGGCCGCAGCACCCGGGCCGCCTCGGCCAGCACCGGTACGGCGTCCTCCAGCAGATGTAGCAGCCAGACGATCACGACGGCGTCCACCGATTCCGACGCGAAGGGCAGTCTGGTGCCGTCGCCCCGCACGACGCCTCCCGGCAGCCGCCGTGCCGCGAGATTCAGCATCCCGGGCGAGCGGTCGACGCCCACGACCGTACGTTCCGGACGCAGTAGCCGCCCGGTCACGATGCCCGTGCCACAGGCAAGATCCAGGACCGTGCACGCCCCTTGCGGCAGAAGCGACTCCACCGCGTCCGCCGCGGCCCGGGCCCTCGGTTCGCCGCCTCGGGTCGCGTCGTAGTCCCGGGCCTCGTCGTCGTAATCGAGCATGCGCCCATTCTGTTTCCGCGCCCGCCGCCAGCGCACCACTCCGTGCGCTGCTTCGCCATCGGAGAGCAAATAGCCGTGTAGGCAAGGGACTTCGGGGCACCCGATCGATAGGCCGGTCCGCTTCGGGACCGGATCCCGGAGCGACCGACCCGAAGGAGCGACAGATGGCTACGCAGTACAGCAACCAGCCGACCGGGCAGCAGCATCACGGCGCGCCGCGGGGAGGGGCCGAAGGCAACGTCTTCAGCATCATCGCGATCATCCTGGGCGTGATCGGGTTCTTCTTCCTGCCGATCGTCTTCGCCCTGGGTGGCCTGATCATGGCCATCATCGCCAAGGCCGTCCGTCATGAGCGGCTCGCCACGGTCGCCATCGTGGTCAGCGCCGTCGGACTGGTCGGCGGAATGGTCCTCGGCATGGTCTTCGCCAGCATGTGACCCACGGCTGAGCCCCACCGCGCGGCGCGGTGGGGCTTTGTCCTGTTCCCGTGCCCGTACGCGCCCAGCGCGGCTTCCACGGACGGGGCGGCGCGGTGCGGGGGCGGGCTCGGCTAGCCGAGCCGTAGTCGTGCAGGCAGGGTGCTTCGACGCATGGTCGTCAGCGCCAAACGGCTGGGCCGACGGCGGCACGGTCCTCGGCGCGGTCCTCGCGAGCATGCGAGCCGGGTGACGCCCAGGAGCCCGAGGCGGGCCACGCCTCGGGCTCCCGGTGGTCTCAGCGCCCGCCGGACGCTCCGAGTTGCTTGATCTTCTCGAAGGGATAGCCGCCCACGGTCGCGATGACCAGGCCGTAGGCCGCGAAGGCGACCAGCCCCCAGGTGGAGACCGACTTGCCGCCGCCACTCAGAATGACGCTTCCGAGGGGCACCAGGGGAGCGAAGCTGAGAATCCCGGCCCCGGTGCACCAGAACGCCACCAGGTCGTTCGCCCGCTTCCGCAGCGCGGGGTCCGCCTTCACCGCGGCCGGGACCTCGTAACCGACGGCGCCGTCGCAGACCTTGCCCCGGTAGCCGGTGCGGGCCGCCAGCGAACTGACGACGACCAGCAGGAGGAAACAGCCGAAGAGGAACAGGTAGGCCATGTGTACCTCGTGCTCTGTCGTGCCCTGCCTAGCGGATGTACTTGATGATGAAGGCGATGACCATGTTGACGGCCTTGTCCTTCACCCAGCCCGGCAGGAACTTCCAGACGACGCCGCCGATCTCCCCGCCGATGCATCCGATGATGGCATTGCGGACGTAGGTCTTCTTGCCGGACGCCTTGCCCGCCGCGATATCGCTGAGCACCGAGGTGGGAATGGAGCCCAGGGCCCCCTTCGCGCACCAGGCGGCGGCCGCGATGGCCGCGGCGGCGATCGGGAACGCGCGAGGCTGCGCGCTGCCGGAGGAGCCCTGGCTCATGGCCTTCTCCAACTCGGCCATCGCCTCCGGCCCCATGCCGTCCTCGATGAACTCCCGCTGTTCCGCGGTGAGCGGGGGCGCCTCCTCGGCGGCCGCCACCGCTGCGGCCCGCTCCTGCGTCCTGTCGGCGGCCGTGGCGGTGGGGGCCACGGCGGCGAGCAGGGCACCGCTGGTGAGAACGGCGATGGTGGACAGGGCGATGCGACGGGTGCTGTTTTTACGCACGATGAATTCCCCCTTGTTGGATGAACCGGCCCCTACTGCTTGTCATTTGCCGACGGGGCTTTCTTTGTCACACTGCCCCCAGGTCAGGAGGGCGGTGACGACGCAGAGACCTTTGCATCACGGGGGAGGCGCGCAGAAGGCTGCGGGGGAGTGACAAGAATCATCGACCAATGAGGCAACCCGCATGCTCCGCATTCCGTCGTCTGCCGACGGCGGCGGGGTGTTTCTGCTTGCGCACCAGGCATTATTCCTCAAGCGCAGTGCCTGGTACGTGACATGACGCGAAGTCAGCCCCGCGGGAGGGGGCGGGAGCCGCCGTACGGTTCGGCCGGTACAGCGTTTCTGCCCTGAAGGCAGTGGTGGAGTCGGCGGTGGTGCCTGCCTGGTGGTCGCGCCCGGTAGGAACGCCTCAACAAGATCGCGCCACTGGCGCTAAGCGCGCCGCGCGTCATCGAATTCTGCCGCCAATTTCCCTGCCTGATACAGATGAGTGAAGTAATTGCTGGCATTTTCGTCATCCCGGATCGACGGAAGAATCTCTCCGAGGCGGGCGATCCGCGAATGCAGAATTTCGCGGCGCCCATCATCCAGCTTGCCTTTCATGGCCGAGGAGACGCACCCGGCGATGCTGGAATCCATGGTGACCATGCATTCACCTTCAGGCTCCCGCCTGTAAAACCCTGCGGGGAACGGAATCCCTGCGAGCTCTTCCCAGCATCGGGAGAGTCGAACGTTTATTTCATCCGTCACGCCGTTTTCCCTTTCCATCACTACCCTCGAAACCGTCCGCCCGGCCCCCGCCCCGCGTATGCGACCGCTCGGCCCGCCACCCCCCCGGCGTACGCGACAATGGAGCAATGACCACGCTCGCCCCCGCCCTCCCGCAGCTCCGCATCGGCCCGCACACCGTGCAGCCGCCGGTCGTGCTGGCCCCGATGGCCGGCATCACCAACGCCCCGTTCCGGACGCTGTGCCGGGAGTTCTCCGGGGGCAAGGGGCTGTTCGTCAGCGAGATGATCACCACGCGGGCGCTGGTCGAGCGTAACGAGAAGACCATGCAGCTCATCCACTTCGACGCGACCGAGACCCCGCGCTCGATCCAGCTGTACGGAGTGGACCCGGTCACCGTCGGCAAGGCCGTCCGCATGATCGTGGACGAGAACCTGGCCGACCACATCGACCTGAACTTCGGCTGCCCCGTCCCCAAGGTCACCCGCAAGGGCGGCGGCTCCGCGCTCCCGTACAAGCGGCCCCTGCTGCGGGCCATCCTCCGGGAAGCCGTCTCGGGCGCCGGGGACCTCCCCGTCACCATCAAGATGCGCAAGGGCATCGACGACGACCACCTCACCTTCCTCGACGCCGGTCGCATCGCCGTCGAGGAGGGCGTGACGGCTGTCGCCCTGCACGGCAGGACCACCGCCCAGCACTACGGCGGCACCGCCGACTGGGACGCCATCGCCCGGCTCAAGGAGCACGTCCCCGAGATCCCCGTCCTCGGCAACGGTGACATCTGGTGCGCCGACGACGCCCTGCGGATGATGCGCGAGACCGGGTGCGACGGGGTCGTCGTCGGGCGCGGGTGCCTCGGGCGGCCCTGGCTCTTCGCCGATCTGGTCAGCGCCATGGAGGGGCGGAGCGAACGGCACGCACCCACCCTGCGCGAGGTCGCGGACGTCATGGTGCGGCACGCGACGCTGCTGGGAGAGTGGATCGGCGACGAGGCCCGGGGCGTCATCGACTTCCGTAAGCACGTGGCCTGGTATCTCAAGGGCTTCGCGGTCGGCTCCGAGATGCGCAAGAAGCTGGCCATCACCTCCTCGCTGGAGGAGCTGGGCGGTCAACTGCACGAGCTGGACCTCGACCAGCCCTGGCCGGACGGCGCCGACGGGCCGCGCGGGCGGACCTCGGGCAACAACCGGGTCGTCCTGCCGGACGGCTGGCTCAAGGACCCGTACGACTGCGCCGGCGTCAGCGCCGATGCCGAGCTGGACACCTCCGGCGGCTGAGTTTCCGGAGGCGCTCAGCCCCGTACGTCCGGAGACGGCCCACGAGTCGCCGCCGGGCCCGGCCACCGGCTCTCCGACGCGGACGCGCCGGAGGTCGTCGGCCGGGCCGTCGCGGACACCGCCGCTCATCTGATCGCGGTGACGGGAGGGGCGGCGGCCGAGCTCCCCGGGGCCGCCGCCGAGCTGACCGGCTCCTTCCACCGCAAGGTCGACGCGGGAGCGCCGCTGCGCCCCGGGGCCGCAGCCCTGCTGTCCGCGCCGACCCGGCACCGGGTGCCGTTCGCTCTGGTCAGCGCCTCGCCCCGGAGCGTGGTGGACGCGGTGGTGGCGGGGGCGCGGGCCGGGGCGGACTTCACCTTCACGCTCTCGGCCGACGACACCGTACGGGCCAAGCCGCATCCCGATCCGTACAGGGCGGCGGCGACCCGGTTCGGCGTCCCGGCTTCGGCCTGCGTGGCCGTCGAGGACTCACCGGACGGCACCGCGTCCGCGCACGCCGCAGGGGGTGCGGTGCTGATCGTGCCCTCGCTGCTGGCGGCCGAGCCCGCGCGGGGGAGGACCTTCGCCCGTAGCCTGGAAGAGGTGGATCTCGGGGTGCTCAGCGACCGCCTGAGGCGTCCCGAGGCGTCCGGATCCTGAAATCCGGGGTCCGAATCGGGCGTGATTCACGCCACCCTTGATCGGGGTTGCGCTCAGATGAGCGAAAAGCGGCTGGCTGCACTTCTGGAATACGTGGCACTCAGTGCCACCCTCTTGTCTTCGAGAAGTGGACTCACCTGCTCCACTCAACGCTCAGGTGAGCGGCTATGGTCAAGTTTCGGCCATGCTGCCTTCGGGAGGTGAAGACAAGGATTCCCGCGCTGCGGCCGGGCGACCCTTTCGATCTGCTGGCGGACGGGTGGTTGCGGCCGCATGACGACCAAGTGGACGTACCCATACACCTTCGATCTGGGTATGTTCCTCGCCGTCAGGGCAGCCACCGCGTCCTCGAGGAGTCGAGACCCGTGTCGGAAAACAAAGATCCCCAGAAGTTCGTCTACGACTTCACCGAGGGCAACAAGGATCTGAAGGATCTTCTGGGCGGCAAGGGTGCCAACCTCGCCGAGATGACCAACCTCGGGTTGCCCGTCCCTCCGGGCTTCACGATCACCACCGAGGCCTGCAAGGTCTACCTGGACAGCGGTGACGCGCCGACCGCGCTGCGCGACGAGGTGAGTGCGCACCTCAAGGCGCTGGAAGAGTGCATGGGCAAGCAGCTCGGCCAGGCCGACGACCCGCTGCTGGTCTCCGTCCGCTCCGGCGCCAAGTTCTCCATGCCGGGCATGATGGACACGGTCCTGAACATCGGTCTCTCCGACGCCTCGGTGGCCGGCCTCGCCACCCAGTCCGGCGACGAGCGCTTCGCCTGGGACTCCTACCGCCGCCTCATCCAGATGTTCGGCAAGACCGTCCTGGGCGTGGACGGCGACCTCTTCGAGGAGGCCCTGGAGGCGGCCAAGCACGCCAAGAAGGTCAGTATCGACACCGACCTCGCCGCGGCGGACCTCAAGAAGCTCGTCAAGCAGTTCAAGAAGATCGTCGAGTCCGAGGCCGGACGCGAGTTCCCGCAGGACGCGCGCGAGCAGATGGACCTCGCCATAAACGCGGTCTTCGACTCGTGGAACACCGACCGGGCCAAGCTCTACCGCCGCCAGGAGCGCATCCCCGGCGACCTCGGCACGGCCGTCAACGTCTGCTCGATGGTCTTCGGCAACCTCGGTCCCGACTCCGGTACGGGCGTCGCCTTCACCCGCGACCCGGCCAGCGGCCACCAGGGCGTCTACGGCGACTACCTCACCAACGCGCAGGGCGAGGACGTCGTCGCCGGTATCCGCAACACGGTGCCGCTCGCCGATCTGGAGTCGATCGACAAGAAGTCGTACGACCAGCTCATGCAGATCATGGAGACGCTGGAGAACCACTACAAGGATCTCTGCGACATCGAGTTCACCATCGAGCGCGGCCAGCTCTGGATGCTCCAGACCCGGGTCGGCAAGCGGACCGCCGGCGCCGCCTTCCGCATCGCCACCCAGCTGGTGGACCAGGGCCTGATCGACGAGGCCGAAGCCCTCCAGCGGGTCAACGGCGCGCAGCTCGCGCAGCTGATGTTCCCGCGCTTCGACGACGAGGCGAAGACCGAGCTGCTCGGCCGGGGCATCGCCGCCTCGCCCGGTGCGGCGGTCGGCAAGGCCGTCTTCGACTCGTACACCGCGATCAAGTGGTCCCGCTCCGGCGAGAAGGTCATCCTGATCCGCCGCGAGACCAACCCCGACGACCTCGAAGGCATGATCGCCGCCGAGGGCATCCTGACCTCGCGCGGCGGCAAGACCTCGCACGCGGCGGTCGTGGCACGCGGCATGGGCAAGACCTGTGTCTGCGGCGCCGAGGACCTGGAGGTCGACACCAAGCGCCGCCGGATGACGGTCGGCGGCATCGTGATCGAGGAGGGCGACCTCGTCTCGATCGACGGCTCCACCGGCAAGGTCTACCGGGGCGAGGTACCCGTCGTACCGTCCCCGGTCGTCGAATACTTCGAGGGCCGGATGCACGCCGGGGCGGACGACGCCGACGAACTGGTCGCCGCCGTGCACCGGATCATGGCGTACGCGGACCGGGTCCGCCGGCTGCGCGTACGGGCCAACGCCGACAACGCCGAGGACGCTCTGCGCGCCCGCCGCTTCGGCGCCCAGGGTATCGGCCTGTGCCGCACCGAGCACATGTTCCTCGGCGAGCGCCGCGAGATGGTCGAGAAGCTGATCCTCGCGGACACCGACGACGAGCGCGAGACCGCTCTCGCCGCGCTGCTCCCGCTCCAGAAGGCCGACTTCATCGAGCTGTTCGAGTCGATGGACGGACTGCCCGTCACCGTACGGCTGCTCGACCCGCCGCTGCACGAGTTCCTGCCGGACATCACCGAGCTGTCCGTCCGGGTCGCGCTCGCCGAGTCCCGCAAGGACGCCAACGAGAACGACCTGCGTCTCCTCCAGGCCGTGCACAAGCTGCACGAGCAGAACCCGATGCTGGGCCTGCGCGGTGTGCGTCTGGGCCTGGTCATCCCCGGTCTGTTCGCGATGCAGGTACGGGCGATCGCCGAGGCCGCCGCCCACCGCAAGAACGCCAAGGGCGACCCGCGCCCCGAGATCATGATTCCGCTCGTCGGCACGGTCCAAGAGCTGGAGATCGTCCGCGAGGAGGCCGACCGGGTCATCGCCGAGGTCCAGGCGGCCACCGGCACCGACCTGAAGCTGACCATCGGCACCATGATCGAGCTGCCGCGCGCCGCGCTGACGGCGGGCCAGATCGCGGAGGCCGCCCAGTTCTTCTCGTTCGGCACCAACGACCTGACCCAGACGGTGTGGGGCTTCTCCCGTGACGACGTGGAGGCCTCGTTCTTCACCGCGTACCTGGAGAAGGGCATCTTCGGGGTCTCCCCGTTCGAGACGATCGACAAGGACGGCGTCGGCTCGCTGGTGCGCAGCGCCGTCGAGGCCGGCCGGGCCACCCGCCCCGACCTCAAGCTCGGCGTCTGCGGCGAGCACGGCGGCGACCCCGAGTCGGTGCATTTCTTCCACGAGGTGGGCCTGGACTACGTGTCCTGCTCGCCGTTCCGCATCCCGGTGGCCCGCCTTGAGGCCGGCCGGGCCGCAGCCGAGTCCCGGGGCAGTGACAGCCGCTGACCCGGACTCACCGGTCCGGGGTGCACGAACACCCCGGATCTCCTGGGCAGGGCTGCACGAACAGCCCTGCCCACCGACCAGGGCCGCAGAGCGGCCTGCCCCTCCGGGACCGCCCCCGGAAGCCGGGCCCGGCCCTCACCGGGTGCTCCGGCCCCACCGCGGCCCCGGAGCACCGAGAAGCGGCGGCACCCTGTGCGGG
>NZ_JBHXJG010000174.1:0-15485 GCF_042723425.1 Streptomyces sp. NPDC058375
GTAGCCGGACCTCTGATCAGCGTCTCCGACGGACACCTCCCGGGCCCGGTGACACCACCCCCCAGGTCATCCCTTCGACAGGGGGCAACAGTCATGCCGGACCCGGAGGCCAGCGGCCCCATTGCAGGACCGCGGAAAACATAACGGGGGGCGACGATGCAGCGGTACGACTGGTACGGCGGCGAGGAGTCCGAGCGGAACCCGGACGCCGAGGCCGAGGCGCTCAAGGCGAAGGTGCACGCCGGTATCGCGGGAGGCTGCGGGCTGACGGTGCTGCTGGCGGTCGTGGCGGGCGTGGTCCTGCTGGGCGTGGTGGTGGCGGCGATCTGGGCCTGGATGTCCAGCCGCCACTGGTCCGGCCGGGTGGTGATCCCGTGGCACGCGCCACCGCCGCGCGGACCTCCTCAGTGCTGGACCAGGCCGCCGACCGGGACAGGGCCGACATGCCCGGAGGGCGGCAGCGTCCGCGCGAGATCGAGCCCGATGTCCACCAGCGAGGACCGGCGCAGGCGGGCAACCCCGGACAGCGGAGTCCACACAGCCTCGGCGGTGTCGCCGTTCGGTTCGGGACGGAGCGTGCCGCCGGTGGCCCGGACACCGTAGAAGACGCCGACGTTCTGCAGCTCGGGCGCGCCGGGCAGGCGGCGCTCGCCCGCCGGGATTACCCGCGAGTCCACGCCGAGCAGGCGCTCGACGACGGCCTCCAGACCGGTCTTCTCGGCGACCTCCCTGATCACCGTGTCGAACGGGTCCTCCGCGTGCTCGACCCTGCCGCCCGGAAGGGTCCAGGTGCGGTCGCCGCACGGGCCCACGGCCAGTGCGAGCAGCACGCGGCCGTTCTCGATGCACACCGCGTACGCGGCCAGTCGTCGGTCCACCGCGCGAGGCTATCTCCGGTAGCCGGGACCGGTGTTGTGTCGCCGACCTCGACAACGTCTGTGCCACCGGGGAGCGCTTCACGCGCCAGTGACAGCGGATCGCCGACCGGTCACCCCGCCGCTTCCTCCTCAGCCCCCGCCCACGTCTCCGGCGCCCACACCCCCGACCGCTTCAGCGACGCCGGGCAGTGGCGGAAGATCTCGTCGATCTCGACGACCAGGGCCAGCTTCGGGCGCTGGCCCTTCAGCGTCATCGCGTCGAAGAACGGGGCGTCCGTGAGGATGCGGGCCCGGCCGTTGACGCGCAGGACGTCCATCGCGCCCGGTATCAGGTAGAGCAGGCCCACGCGCGGGTTCGCCAGGATGTTGTGGAAGCTGTCCGCGCGGCGGTTGCCCGGGCGGTCGGGCAGGGCGATCGTGCCCCGGTCCAGGACATGGGTGAAGCCGGGGGTGCCGCCGCGCGGGGTCGAGTCGCAGTTGCCGTCCGCGTCGGACGTGGCCATGGTGCAGAACGGCGAGCGGGCCAGCAGCGCCAGGTCGTCGTCGGTGAGCCGGTCGTGGACCTTGTCGATGACGATCGGGTGCGGGGCGCCCAGCAGCTCGCGCAGTTCGTCCGCCGAGCCCAGGGGCACGGCCCCGGCCAACGGACCGGTGGCGGGGGCGGTGGGATCGGCGGCGTACGACAAGGAAGTGCTCCGGAGCTCGTGGGGTGCGGCAGCGCACGGTCGAACAGGCGCTGTTAGGGTGACCTTACTTTGGGCCCCTCTGTGTTCCCAGGCCGGGGTGACCGGCCGACGCGGGTGGCCCTCGCGCGACAGCGCGGGTGAGCGGAACCTCCCTCGCGCGCCCGCGCCGACGTAGCGACTGACGAACAAGGGTGAGGGACGAACAGTGCACCACCGCATTCCGGCTGCCCCGGCGGCCGGGTCGTGAGCGGCTCGACCCTCCTGGAGAAGGAGAAGCCGGCCGGCGACGGCAAGGAGACGCTGCGCAAGCGCAGCCGCCCCGCGCTCGCCCTCGGGCTGCTCGCCGCCCTCGCCGTGCTGTTCCTCACCGCCGTCGCCAGTCTCGCCATCGGCTCCGGCGATGTGCCCTTCCGCGATGTCGCCGACGGCGTCCTCGACCCGGACACGTCCGTCAAGGGGCAGCTCATCGTCCAAGAGGTCCGCATCCCGCGCACTGTCGCCGGGCTGCTCGCCGGTGCGGCGCTCGGCCTCGCGGGCACGGTGATGCAGGGCGTCGCCCGTAACCCCCTCGCCGACCCCCAGCTCCTCGGCATCAACGCCGGGGCATCCGTGGCCGTCGTGTGCTCGATCACCCTGTTCGGGTTCACGGTCGCCACCCAGTTCATCTGGTTCGGCTTCCTCGGCGCGCTGCTCGCCGCCCTCCTCGTGTACGGGGTCGGCTCGCTCGGGCGGGAAGGCGCGACACCGGTGAAGCTGGCCCTGGCCGGGGCCGCGACCGCCGCCGTCCTCACCTCGATCACCAGCGCGATCCTGCTCCAGGACCGGGGCAGCTACGACCAGTTCCGGTTCTGGCAGCTCGGCGCGCTGACCGCCCGCAGCTCCGAGGTGCTGTGGCAGGTCTCGCCGTTCATCCTGGTCGGCACCGTCCTCGCCCTGGCCCTCGGGCCGCAGCTCAACGCCCTCTCCCTCGGCGACGACCTCGCCCGCGGCCTCGGCCAGCGCGTCGGGGCCATCCGGATGGTGTCCGCCCTCGCCGTCGTGATCCTCTGCGGCGCGGCCACCGTCGTCGCCGGGCCCATCGGCTTCGTCGGGCTCGCCGTACCGCACGCCGCCCGCCTCATCACCGGGCCCGACTACCGCTGGGTGCTCCCGTACAGCATGGTGCTCGCCCCGGTCATGCTCCTCGTCGCCGACATCGTCGGCCGGGTCATCGCCCGCCCCGGTGAGGTGCAGGTCGGCGTCATCACGGCCGCGATCGGCTGCATCCCCTTCATCTGGCTGGTCCGCCGCAGGAAGCTGGTGGAACTGTGAACCGGATACCCGTCGTCACCAAGAACGCCGCGCACGCGGACGACGAGCGGCTCGCCGACGCCGTACGCCAGGTCTCCGCCGTACGCGGCCGGGGCCTGCGCCGTTCCGTCCTCGTCGGGGCCGCACTGCTGGCCGCCGTCGTCGTCATGTTCGGCGTCTCGCTCAGCTTCGGCGACATGGTCATGCCGATCGGGAAGGTCGTCGCCACCCTGTTCGGCGGCGGCGACGGCGGATCGCAGTTCGTCGTGCTGGAACTGCGGCTGCCCCGCGCCCTCCTCGCGATCCTCGTCGGCATCGGCTTCGGGCTCTCCGGAGCCGTCTTCCAGACCGTCCTGCGCAACCCCCTCGCCAGCCCCGACCTCATCGGCATCAGCGCCGGGGCCAGCGCGGTCGCCGTCACCGCCGCCCTGCTCTTCCAGGTCAGCGGACTCGCCCTCTCCGCGAGCGCCCTCACCGGCTCCCTGGCCGCCGGAGCCGCCATCTACCTGCTCGCCTGGCGGCAGGGCGTCGCCGGACAGCGCCTGGTCCTCATCGGGATCGGCGTCGGCATGGGGCTTTCCAGCATCGTCTGGTACGTGATGGCCCGCTCCGAGGTCACCGACGCGCAGGAGGCGTTCCGCTGGCTCGCGGGCAGCCTCAACGGCCGCTCCTGGAGCCAGGTGTGGCCGATGCTCATCGCCCTCGGCCTCCTCGTACCGCTGACCGTTCTCGCCGCCCACGCGCTGCGCCCCCTCCAGCTCGGGGACGACGCGGCCGCCGGGCTCGGCGCGAAGGTCGAGAGCGGCCGGCTCGCGCTGCTGGCCTGCGCGACCGCGCTCGCCGGGGTGGCGACCGCCGCCGCGGGGCCCGTCGGGTTCTTGGCGTTCGTCGCCGCGCCGATCGCCCGCCGGCTGGTCCCGGGCCGGGGCGCGGCCCTGCCGCAGGCGGCCCTGACCGGGGCGCTGATCGTCCTGGTCGCCGACTTCGCCGCGCAGCACGCGCTGCCCTCCGTGCAGCTGCCGGTGGGCGTGGTCACCAGCATCATCGGGGCCCCGTACCTGCTCCTGCTTCTGGCCCGCGCCAACCGTGTGGGCAGCGGGGGCTGAGATGGCGAAACAGACACTTCAGAAAGACGATGACGAAAGGCGTGGCCCTGTCGTGGCCGAACACACTCTGGAAGCCCGAGACGTCCGGCTCGGCTACGGCGAACGCGAGATCGTCCCCGGTCTGAGCGTGGCCGTGCCACCCGGGAAGATCACCGTCATCGTCGGCCCCAACGCCTGCGGCAAGTCGACCCTGCTGCGGGCGATGGCCCGACTGCTGGCCCCCTCGGCCGGGGCGGTGCTCCTGGACGGCCGGTCCATCCAGGAGATGCCGACCAAGGAGGTGGCCTCCGTGCTCGGCATCCTGCCGCAGAGCCCCACCGCCCCGGAGGGCATCACCGTCTCCGACCTGGTCGGGCGCGGCCGCTACCCGCACCAGGGCTGGTTCCGCCGGTGGAGCTCAGAGGACGACGAGGCGGTCGCGCAGGCGCTGCTCTCCACCGACGTCCTCGAACTCGCCGACCGTTCCGTGGACGAACTCTCCGGCGGCCAGCGCCAGCGGGTGTGGATCGCGATGGCGCTCGCCCAGCGCACGGACATCCTGCTGCTCGACGAGCCCACGACCTTCCTCGACGCCAGCCACCAGCTCGACGTCCTGGACCTGCTCACCGACCTCAACCGCGAGCAGGGCGTCACCATGGTGGCCGTGCTGCACGACCTGAACCTGGCCTGCCGGTACGCGGACCACATGATCGCGATGAAGGCGGGGCGGATCGTCGCGGAGGGCCGGCCGGTCGACATCGTGACGCAGGAGCTGGTCGGCGAGGTCTTCGGGATGCGTTGCTCGGTGATCGAGGACCCGGCGTCGGCCACCCCGATGGTCGTACCGCTGGGCCGCCACCACGTGAAGGACCCGGCTGCCTGAGTCTCGTACGTACGGGAGCAGGCACTCGGGCGTACGGGAGCGGACACCATGGCAGACCGGGGGAGCGGGGCACTCGGGCAACCCGCTGGCACCGTTGTCATTAGGCGAGGCTAACCTAAGGGCATGAACGTTTCCGCTCCCCGCGCCCGGCGCGCCCGCCGCACCCCCGTCCTCGTGGCCGGCACCGTCGCCGCCCTGCTCGTCGGCCTCTCGGCCTGTGGCTCGTCGGACGACTCCGACAGCTCCGCGTCCTCCTCCGCCTCCGGCGGCGCGTCGGAAGGCGCCTTCCCCGCCAAGGTGGCGACGAAGTTCGGCGAGGTCACCGTCGACAAGCAGCCCAAGCGCATCGTCGCGCTCGGCTGGGGCGACGCCGAGACCGTGCTCGCGCTCGGCGGCCAGCCGGTCGGGGCCAGCGACTGGCTGCCGTTCGGCGGCGAGGGCGTCGGCCCGTGGGCCAAGGGCATGTACGACAAGAAGCCCGAGCTGATCGGCACGATGGAGCCGGAGTTCGAGAAGATCGCCTCCCTCCAGCCCGACCTGATCCTGGACACCAAGTCCAGCGGCGACCAGACCCGCTACGACACCCTGAAGAAGATCGCCCCGACCGTGGGCGTGCCGAAGGGCGGCGACCAGTACAAGCTCTCGTGGGAGCAGCAGACCACGATGATCGCCGCCGCCATGGGCGTACCGGAGAAGGGCAAGGAGCTGATCGCGGAGACGGAGAAGAAGTTCGAGGCCGCCGCGAAGGCCCACCCCGAGTTCAAGGACAAGACCATCACGGTCGGCTCGCGTACGTCCGAGGGCTTCGGCGTCTACGTCGGCGGCACCGGGCGCATCGACTTCGTCGAGCGGCTCGGCTTCACGAACAACCCGAAGGCCGAGGCCCAGGCCGGCGAGGGCTTCTCCGTGTCCGTCTCCAAGGAGAACCTGGACCTGCTCGACGCCGACCTCACGGTGATGACCCCGATCGGCATCCCGGCCACGGACATCAGCAACGACCCGCTGTACAAGGCCGTCCCGTCGGTGAAGGCGGGCAACGCCATCGTCTTCGACGACAAGGACATCTCGCAGGCGTTCGCCACGGACTCGGTCCTGTCGGTCTCGTACGCCCTGGAGAAGGTCGTCCCGCTCTTCGCGGAGAAGGTCGCGAAGTAGTCGGCAGCCGTACACACATGCGCAGCGCCCCGTCCCGGGAGGCCCGGGTGCGGGGCGCTGCGCGTGCGGAGGAGGTCAGGCCGCGGGGGCGGCCTTGATCGCCGAGATGTCGAAGGTCAGCTTCACCTTGTCGCTGACCATCACACCACCGGTCTCCAGCGCCGCGTTCCAGGTCAGGCCCCAATCGGAGCGCAGGATGTCGGCGCTGCCCTCGAAGCCGACGCGCTCGTTGCCGTAGACGTCGGTGGCGGAGCCGTTGAACTCCAGGTCGATGGAGAGCGGGCGCGTGACGTCCTTGATGGTCAGGTCGCCGGTGATCCGGTACGCCTCGCCGCCCAGCTGCTCGGCCTTGGTCGAGCGGAACGTCATGAGGGGGAACTTCTCGGCGTCGAAGAAGTCGCCGCTGACCAGGTGGCCGTCGCGGTCAGCGATGCCGGTGTCCACGCTGGCGATCTTCACGTCGATGGAGGCGGAGGAGTTCGCCGGGTCCGTGCCGTCCAGCACCAGGGTGCCCTCGTGCTCGCCGAAGGAGCCGCGCACGTTCGTGACCATCGCGTGGCGCACCGTGAAGCCGATGCTGCTGTGCGCCGGGTCCAGGGTGTACGTGCCGGTCAGCGCGGCCAGCGCCGGGTCCACGACGGGGGCCTCGGTGACGGTGGGGGCGGCGGTCGACTTGCGGGTGAACAGAGCCATGGCTCCTCCTCGGGGATGCGCTGCGGGGGACGGGGGTCCAGCGGTGCCGAAGGGAATGTTTAACCTTCAACGAGTTTCACTGTAGCGCTATCTAGTTCAAAGTTCAACATCTGGTGTCCAGGTTCCCCCGTACGAGTCCGGATCCGGCGGGATCTGCGCGGGCGAGGGCGACCGCTGGGACGTGACCTACGGCAACTGCGGCGGCTGCTGACCGCTGCGCACCGGGGGCCGTCCCGCAGCGCGCAGCGGGACGGCCCCAGGGCGGCTGCGGCGGATCTCGTCCGGGCCCGGTCCCTGATCCGCCGGACATGCCCCCGCGCGCCTACGGGATCGGGTCGGCGTCCGGGCCCTCCTCCTCCAGCAGATCCCGGGCGAAGTCCTCCCACTGCGCGTACCGGTCCGGGTGCGCGGACCGCTGGACCGCCTGGCACACGTCGCCCGGCTCCATCGACTCCCAGCCGTCGATCTGGAGCAGCCCCGGGTTGGCGCTGGGCGAGGGCAGCCCGTAGAAGGACTTGGACGCGGTCGGCACGTGCGTGATCTGCGCCGACGTGCCCCAGCCCATGCTGGGGCGCTGCTGGAAGACGCCGAGCGAGTCGTTGTCGACCGCAGACGTGTAGTTGACGAACTTCGACTCCTGCATGGCCGTCATCAGGGCGATGACCTGGGCCTCCTCGGAGAGCTCGGCCCCCTTCCCGACGCCGATGACCGTCCGGGCGTGGGCGAGCTGCTCCGGGCCGAGGTCGGACGGGGCGGCGAAGAACGTCCGCAGCTCGCTGTTCGGGGCTGTCTTGAGCAGCTGCGCCGTGGCGGTGTCCACCCGGCCGGTCGCGGGCAGGCCGTAGCTCTGCTGGAAGGCGCGCAGGCCGTGCGCGCCGGAGGCCTGCGGGGCGGGTGACGGCGGCGGGGCGGGGTCCGCGTGGGCCGGGGCGGCGGCGGTCAGCAGGAGTCCGGCGGTGACCGCGGTGAGCAGCCGCCGGTGGGGGAGTCGGTTCATTCGCATAGGGCACCGTCCCGGGGTGCCGGGGCGAAGTCAAGAACGCCACACATCGTGTCAATTGATGAGGTATCGGTTCCCAGGAGGGGCGGGCGCAGGGAGTGTCCCGGACATGCGTGTGCCCCGCCGCACGGACGGGGCACACGGGTCTACCGGGCGGGCGTCAGGATCCCACGCTCACCGTGAAGCGGCGCGGGTTCCCGTCGTGCGCCGCGCCCGAGACGTCCGGCTCACCGTCCGGGCGGACGTCGTCGTACGGGAACGCGTAACCGATCGGGCTGTTCGCGTGGACCACCCGGGACCAGTGGTTGGTGACCGGGGTCTTGTAGTAGTCCGCCGTCGACGTGCCGTTCGGCTGGCTCGGGTGGCTCAGCATGATCGAGCGGTTGAAGCCCGCCGCGAGCCTGGCCAGGATCGCCTTCTTGTCGTCGGAGTCGCCCGGGTTGTTGGTGAACGGGCCGTGGTTGCAGGTGAAGATGTCCTTCGTCTCCGGCTTGGTGAAGGTGTGGCCGCCCTCGAAGGTCAGGACGTCGCCGCTCACCCGGCCCGCCAGCGTGCCCCGGCCGCCCTGGAGGTCGATGCGCAGGTCTTCGGAGCGGTACTTCTCCCACACCTCGTCGATCTGTGCCTCGAACAGGCCGCGGAACGGCATCTCGGCGGGCCGGTCGAAGTACGGGGCCATGATGTTCTGCGGCGAGACGACCCGCAGCACCTTGCCGTCGTCGCCCCGGGTGATCAGCTTGTCCCAGGGCTGCCCGTCGGCGGCCGCCTGGGCGGTGAGGTCCTCCGCGATCCGCTCCACCGCGCCCTCGGGGTGCGGGGCCACGACGTGGGTGCCGTCCCCCTCCAGCGTGATGCCGATCGGCAGCGCGGTGATCAGGTCCACGTAGCTGATGTTGGAGTACAGCTGCTCGGTGTTGAAGGTGAACTCGGCGAACGCCCAGGTCCGCCCGTAGTTCGGGTCTGTCGGCGTCGCGAACGCGGGCTCCACCAGGGACGGACCCGGGTTGAGGAAGAAGTCCAGCTTGTCGTCGCGGACGAAGTAGACCCGTGCCCCGTACATCTGCGGCAGGGTCAGCACGACCGGACCCGCGCCCGCGCCCTTGAGCGGGATGGCGCAGTCGACGGGCAGCGGGGTCTGCGGCGCGCCGGGGGAGTCGGGGCGGTAGACGCCGCCGTCCGGCTTCAGCAGCACCCAGCGGTCGGTGCCCAGCTCGTGGCCGGTCACATAGGCGTGCACCGTGCCCGGCAACGACTTGTTCTCCAGGGCCAGTTCGCAGGTCGCGGGGGCCGCGGAGGCGCGAGGGCTCAAAGCGGTGCCCCAGGCGGGGTACGTCAGCGCCGCGGCCGTGGCGGCGGTGCCGGTCAGGAACATTCTGCGCGAAATCACGAGGGGACTCCCGAGGTGGTGGGGGGCCGCAGACGGGCTGTGGGGGGTGGCGCGGGGAGGGACAGGACCGTGGGGGTGCCTGCGGTGCGCACCACTCTCGCGAGGCCCGGCGCGAGCGTCAAGACTTGTGACTGAGAGCGCTCTCAAAAATTACGGGTCTTCACAACTCGACGCCCCGAAGCGGTACTTGCCGGAACCGAGCGGGTGCGAACCGTGACCGTACGGGGGACGTTCCGGCCAAGAGATGAACAAGAGGACGTCCGACCGCTCCCCGCGGCCCCAAGGCGCCCCGGCCGCTCCCGACTTGGACTAACGCACCGGGGTTGTTGGACGGAGTCGGCCCCCGGGCCCGAAGTTCGTTGACGGTGTCCGGACACGGCGACTACTCAGGGGCCATGTCGCCAAGATTCCCTCGCCCCGGCCTGGTCGCCGCGGCCTCCGCAGCCGTCCTGGCGCTCGTGGGGGCCGCCCTCCCCGCAGCCGCCGCCCCCTCGCCTCCCGCCCCGGCCGGAGAGGCCAAGGCCGACGGGTCCGCCGTCATCGGCTCCGACCGGCTCGCCGTCGCCGTCGCCGACGACTTCCCGCGCGTCCTGTCGTACACCGACCGGGCCAGCGGCAAGCAGCTGCTCGGCTCCACCCGGCCGGTCACCGCCGTCACCCTCAACGGGACCGCCCGCCCGGTGAAGCTCAAGGGCAAGCCGAAGGTCACCCGCTCCGCCGCCCGCTACACCCTCGCCTTCGACTCCCTGCCGGGCGTCGAGATCGACGCCTCGCTCACCGTCTCCGGGCGGGCCACCACCTTCAAGGTGACCGCCGTCCGCGACACGTCCGCCTTCCGGGTCGGGACCATCGACATCCCCGGGCACGACCTGATCTCGGTCGGGTCCGCCGAGTCCGGGGCCGCCACCGCGTTCACGAAGCTCGACCCGGACTCCACCCGCACCGCCGACGTCTTCGCGAAGGTCACCGGAGAGACGAAGCCCGACTCCGCGCCTGTCGGGGCCAGTTACGCGATCCTCAGCACCGGCTCGCTCGCCGCGGCGATCGAGTCCAACTCCTCGTACGACAAGCCCGCCGGAGCCACCGGCGGCGACGACGCCCGGTTCTGGCACCAGGCCCGCACCGAGGAGGGCGGCGGCGTCCGGGTCGGCGTCTGGTCCGGCCAGTGGACCTACCGGGGCGAGGGGGCCCCGAAGCCCGAGAGCGGCGAGAACCTGCCCTGGGCCAAGGTCGTCGTCACCCCGGACGCCAACGGCGACCAGGCGGTCGACTGGCAGGACGGGGCGATCGCCTTCCGCTCCATCGGCGTCACCGCGCCCGGCAGCGAGGACACCGCGAAGCGGGTCGTGACCCACATCCCGTTCAACTTCGCCAGCCAGGCCACCCACCCCTTCCTGCGCACCCTGGACGACGTCAAGCGGATCTCGAAGGCCACGGACGGCCTCGGCCAGCTCGCCGTCCTCAAGGGGTACGGCTCCGAGGGCCACGACTCCGCGCACCCGGACTACGGCGGCAACTACAACAAGCGGGCCGGCGGACTGAAGGACCTCAACACCCTACTGAAGGAAGGCGGGAAGTGGGGCGCGGACTTCGGCGTCCACGTCAACGCCACCGAGTCCTACCCGGAGGCCAAGGCCTTCTCCGAGCAGCTCGTCGACAAGACCAAGCCCGGCTGGAACTGGCTCAACCAGAGCTACTACATCGACCAGCGCCGCGACATCAACAGCGGCGACCTGGCCAAGCGCTTCCAGCAACTGCGCGACGAGACCGACAAGAACCTCGACTTCCTCTACATCGACGTCTACTACAGCCACGGCTGGATCGCCGACAAGACGATCCAGGCCGTCCAGAAGCAGGGCTGGACCGTCGGCACCGAGTGGGCCGACAAGTTCGAACGCGCCTCGCTCTGGTCGCACTGGGCCAACGACCTGAACTACGGAGGGGCCACCAACAAGGGTCTCAACTCGCAGATCATCCGGTTCATCCGCAACGGCGAGAAGGACATCTGGAACAACCACCCGGTCCTCGGTCAGAGCGCCCTGGAGGACTTCGAGGGCTGGACCGGTGAGACCGACTGGAACGCCTTCACCGCCAACATCTGGCAAAAGAACCTCCCCGCCAAGTACCTCCAGCAGCAGAAGATCACCCGCTGGGACGGCAACGACATCACCTTCACCGGCGGGGTGCGCGGCACGGTCGAGGACGGCAGGAAGACCTTCTACGACCAGGGCCGCAAGGTGCTCAGCGACACCGACTACCTGCTGCCGTGGGACGGCGGCAAGAAGCTCTACCACTACAGCGAGACCGGCGGCACCAGCACCTGGGAGGTGCCCGGCAAGGGCGCGTACACCCTCTACAAGCTGACCGACAACGGCCGCGAGAAGGTCTCCACCGTCCGCCCCTCCGGCGGCAGGATCACCCTCACCGCCACCGCCGGACAGGCGTACGTCCTCTACCCCGACCGCGCGCCGAAGGAGAGCGCCGCCGACTGGGGCAAGGGGACCGGCCTCACCGACCCCGGCTTCAACGACCGGGACCTGAAGGGCTGGACGAAGACCGGCACGGCCGTCCGCGACACCGACGACCAGGGCCGCAACAGCGCCGAACTCTCGGGTACGGCCACGGCCTCGCTCTCCCGGACCGTCACCGGCCTCAAGCCCGGAAAGCGCTACACCGCATCCGCCCTGATCGAGGTCGAGCCCGGCGCGAGCCGGCGTACGGTGCTCAGCGCCGGCGGGAAGTCGGTCGCCGTCGAGCGCTCCACGGCCGAGGACTTCGTCGCTGCCTCCGACTGGCACGGCACTTCCTTCCAGCGCGCCAAGGTCAACTTCACCGCCCCGGCGAACGGCCGCACCACCCTTCGCATCGAGGCGGCGGCGGGCAGCGCGGCGAAGGTCCGAGCCGATGACGTACGGATCGTCGAGAACGCCCCCGCCACCCGGCCGGGCACCGTGGCGTACGAGGACTTCGAGGCCGTCGACCAGGGCTGGGGCCCCTTCCTCAAGGGCAACGCGGGCGGCTCCACCGACCCCCGCACCCACATCTCCCAGCTGAACGCCCCGTACACCCAGTCAGGCTGGAACGGGAAGCTCATCGACGACGTGCTCGGGGGTAAGGAGTCCCTCAAGTCCCACGAGGAGAACACCGGGCTCGTCTATCGCACCGCCCCCTGGACCGTCCCGATGAAGGACGGCCACCGGTACAAGGTCGAGTTCGCCTACCAGTCCAGCCACGCCGGCGCCTACAGCTGGGTCGAGGGCTACGACCGGCTCGCCGACGGCGAGGCCGCCTCGACCGAGACCCGGGCCACCCCGATCGGGCAGCAACGCACCACCGGGCAGTTCAGCCGGACGCTCACCGCGGGCTGCGGCGACACCTGGACCGGGCTGCGCAAGCTCGCCGGAGCACCCGAGGGCGCGGACTTCGTGCTCGACGGCTTCACCGTCACCGACCTCGGCCCCGCGCCGGCGGGCGAGGAGGCCGTCTGCGGCACCCTCGGCGTGGCCGCCGACGCCGAGACCCTGGAGCCGGGCGCCCCGAACACCGTGAAGGCGACCTTCGGCAACGACGAGGCGACCACCGCCACCGGTGTGAAGCTCGCGCTGACCGTGCCCGAGGGCTGGCAGGCCGAGCCGGCGGGCCCCGTCGCCTTCGACGCGGTCGCCCCCGGCGCGAAGGTCACCGGCAGCTGGCGGGTCACCCCGCCGGTGGACGCGCCCTACGACACGTACGCGCTGGAGGCGAAGGCCACGTACGCCGTCCAGCAAGCCGGGCGCACGCTCGGCGCGGGGACCTCCGTCCGGACGCTCCCGCCGCCGCCCACGAAGGACAGCTGGGCCGGTGACCTGGACTGGACCGCCTCGCAGAACGGCTGGGGCCCGGTCGAGCGCAACCAGTCGAACGGGGAGGCCGGGGCCGGGGACGGCGGGTCGCTGAAGATCGGCGGCGTCGCCTACGAGCAGGGCCTGGGCACGCACGCCCCGGCGAAGATCCGCTACTACCTGGGCGGGAAGTGCACCTCCTTCACCGCCGAGGTGGGGGTCGACGATGTCCAGACGAACCGGGGGAGTGTGCGGTTCTCGGTCACCGCCGACGGTACGGAGAAGGTGGCGTCGCCCGTACTGGGGGCGGCCGACCCCGCCTGGAAGCTCACCGCCGACGTCACCGGTGCGAAGTACGTCGAGCTGATCGTCCAGGACGGCGGCGACGGCAACGGCAACGACCATGCCGACTGGGGCAACGCCCGCTTCCACTGCGGAGGTTGACCACCCACCGCACCGTTTCCCGGGCGCGGCGGACCGCGGTGGTCCGTGCTGCGCCATACTGAGGGGGCCTTCGGGCCCCCTCAGGGGCGTGTGGCCCACCGCACACCCCCCCCCGGTTGTGGAGTCTCCACAACCGGAGGCGGCGTTTCGCTGGTGGATCGCCTGCACGGCGGCATGGTTCTGTTCACTCCCACCACGAAACCGGGCAGGAGACTGTACGGAGTCGACGGCGAGATTCTGGGTCGGGGTTCGTAGGGTCGATGCATGACCGTTGTGGACGAAACCCAGGGTGAGCCGACCGACGCCCGTGGCCGGGTGGCCGAACTGCTGGCCCTGCGCGAGCAGGCGCGGCGCGGACCGAGCGAGCGGGCGACCGAGGCGCAGCACGCCAAGGGGAAGCTGACGGCGCGGGAGCGGATCGAGCTGCTGCTGGACCCGGGTTCGTTCAAGGAGGTCGAGCAGCTCCGCCGGCACCGGGCCACCGGGTTCGGTCTGGAGGCCAAGAAGCCCTACACCGACGGTGTCATCACGGGCTGGGGCACGGTCGAGGGCCGCACGGTCTTCGTGTACGCGCACGACTTCCGGATCTTCGGCGGGGCGCTGGGCGAGGCTCACGCCACGAAGATCCACAAGATCATGGACATGGCCATCTCGGCCGGCGCCCCGCTGGTGTCGCTGAACGACGGCGCCGGCGCCCGTATCCAGGAAGGCGTCTCGGCGCTCGCGGGCTACGGCGGCATCTTCCAGCGCAACACGCGCGCTTCCGGTGTCATCCCGCAGATCAGCGTGATGCTCGGCCCGTGCGCGGGCGGCGCGGCCTACAGCCCGGCGCTCACCGACTTCGTCTTCATGGTCCGTGAGACCTCGCAGATGTTCATCACCGGACCGGACGTCGTCAAGGCGGTCACCGGCGAGGAGATCACCCAGAACGGCCTCGGTGGCGCGGACGTGCACGCCGAGACCTCGGGCGTCGCGCACTTCGCGTACGACGACGAGGAGACCTGCATCGCCGAAGTCCGTTACCTCATCGGGATGCTCCCCTCCAACAACCGCGAGAACCCGCCGACCGTGGAGAGCGACGACCCCGCCGACCGGCGCGGCGACGTGCTGCTCGACCTCGTCCCGGCCGACGGCAACCGCCCGTACGACATGCACCAGGTGATCGAGGAACTCGTCGACGACGGCGACTACCTGGAGATCCACGAGCGCTGGGCCCGCAACATCGTCTGCGCCCTGGCCCGCATGGACGGCCAGGTCGTCGGCATCGTCGCCAACCAGCCGCAGTCGCTGGCCGGGGTCCTGGACATCGAGGCGTCCGAGAAGGCCGCGCGCTTCGTCCAGATGTGCGACGCCTTCAACATCCCGATCATCACCCTTCTGGACGTCCCCGGCTTCCTGCCCGGCGTCGACCAGGAGCACGGTGGGATCATCCGCCACGGCGCGAAGCTCCTGTACGCCTACTGCAACGCCACCGTGCCGCGGATCTCGCTGATCCTGCGGAAGGCCTACGGAGGCGCGTACATCGTCATGGACAGCCAGTCCATCGGGGCCGACCTCACCTACGCCTGGCCCACCAACGAGATCGCGGTGATGGGCGCCGAGGGCGCGGCCAACGTCATCTTCCGCCGCCAGATCGCCGACGCCGAGGACCCCGAGGCCATGCGCGCCCGCATGGTCAAGGAGTACAAGGCCGAGCTGATGCACCCCTACTACGCGGCCGAGCGCGGCCTGGTCGACGACGTCATCGACCCCGCCGAGACCCGCGAGGTGCTCATCGCCTCGCTCGCCATGCTCCGCAACAAGCACGCCGACCTGCCGTCCCGCAAGCACGGCAACCCCCCGCAGTAGTCGCCCCGCAGCGGCGCGATCCGCCGCACGGTCCACGACAGACTGCCGAGAAGACGGAGACACCCCACCATGAGCCTCACCCCCGCCGAGTCCGTCCTGCGCGTCGAGAAGGGCCACGCCGCCCCCGAGGAGCTGGCGGCCATCACCGCCGTCCTGATGGCCCGTGCCGCCGCCCAGCCGCCCGTCGCCGCCCACCGGGGCCGTGACACCGCCGGCTGGCGCCGCCTGGAGCGCACGCCGGGCTTCCGCGCCCCGCACAGCTGGCAGGGCTGACCGCCCGAGCACGACGAGAAGGGCCCCGCACTCCTCAAGGAG
>NZ_JBHXJG010000175.1:0-15459 GCF_042723425.1 Streptomyces sp. NPDC058375
CGCCCGCAGCCACACCGCCGCGCGGGGTCGCCGCCGGGGCGGCGTCCTTCGGGGCTTCGGACGGGGCCTCCGCGGCGGCCTCGCTCCGCTCCGGGGCCGGTGTGGCCTCGACGGGCGCCGACGGCTTCGGGGAGGCGTTGGCGAAGGCCGCGGTGGACGGGACCAGCACCGCGCCGGCCGCGACAGCGGCGAGAACGGCGGCACGCAGGGTGAGGCGAGAGGTGAAAGCGGTCATACGGATGGCTCCATTCCATACTCGGCCCCGTGACGTTCCCGGATGCCGGTTCGCACCGGGGACGGGGCATGCCGCCAGGCTGGCGTGGAGATATGAAGAAGCTGTCAGAACGCTGTGGTCATCCCATCAGGGGCCGGACGGCGGCCTTGCCCCGGGCAACCGGAGGGCGAACGTCGACCCCTCGCCCTCGGTACTCGTCGCCTCCACCGTGCCGCCGTGCGCCTCGATCAGTTTGCGGACGATGGCCAGGCCGAGGCCGCTCCCGCCCGTGCGACGGCTGCGGGACTTCTCGGCACGCCAGAACCGGTCGAAGACATGGGGGAGGTCGTCTGCGGGGATACCGGATCCGGTGTCCGTCACCTCGATCACCACCGTCCCGCCGCTCCGCCCGGAGGCGTCTGGCTCTGAGGCGTACGCGCGCAGCGTCACCCGTCCGCCCTCCGGCGTGTGCCGTACGGCGTTGGACACCAGGTTGCCTACCGCCTGCCGGAGCCGTACCGGGTCCGCGGACAGGGCCGACGGATCCGGGGCGGTGGTCGTCGCCGCCACCGTGAGCGTGACCCCCGCGTTCTCCGCCCGCGCCTGGTGGGCGGCGGCGACCTGGCTCAGCAGCTCCCGGACCTCGACGGGTTCCGGGTGCAGTCGCAGCACCCCGGCGTCGGCCGCCGCCAGGTCCTGGAGGTCGTCGATGATGTGCTGGAGCAGCACCGCCTCCTCCAGCAGCGAGGCGACGAACGCCGGGTCGGGGTCGGCCAGTCCGTCCTGGGCGGCCTCCAGCCAGCCCCGGATGTTGCTCAGCGGGGTGCGCAGCTCATGGGCGACATCGCTCACCATCGCCTTGCGCTGCTCCTCCAGCCGCGCCCGGTGCGCGGACATGTCGTTGAACGCCGCGGCCAGCCGCCCCACCTCGTCGTCCCCCAGAACGGGCACCGACGCCGGCTCCTTCCCGTCCCGCATCCGCTGCGCGGCACCGGTCAGCGCGTGCAGCGGGCGCACCAGCCGGGCTCCCGCGAACACCGACGCGCCCACCGTGAGGGCAAGGACCAGCGCCGCGGCACCGGCGATCTTGGCGGTGTTCGCGGGGGAGAGGTCGAAGCCGGGCAGCGTCGCGCCGCCCTCGTCGCCGATGAAGAGGAGGGCGGGAGAGGCCACGTACGAACTGAGCTGTTCGCTCCGGGCCGTTCCCACACAGGACGCGATGGCCCGGTCGTTCTCCCCGGTCCGCTCCGGCGTCTCGACCGACGGTGCGGCCTCTTCCGCGGGGGCGTCGCTCGGCGCCGGTACGGGACGCGGGGCGAGCGGCCCCGGCTCGCCCGGCACGGCCACCGGGCCCGGGTCGCCCCAGGACAGGTCGTTGTTCAGCCGTACGCCCTCGCGGCCCTGCCGCTCCAGGCAGGCGTCGGACAATCTGGTGAGCGCGTCGAGCGCCTTCTGTTCCGAACGGGTGGGCGTGTCCAGGGCCGCGAGATCGCAGCGCGTGCCCAGCGCGCGTTCGGGATCATTGCCCACGACCTGCACCCGGGGGCGGCCGCTCGCGCCGACCACCACGTCCGAGGCGATCCCCGCCCGGTTCAGGCACTCCACCTTGTCGTCGGCTGTCCGCCGCAGCGCCCGGCTGTCGGCCGCCGACAACCGGAACGGCCCCACCGCCCGGGGATCGATCCGGTCGGCCGCCGTGCCCTGCCCGTCCGCGCCGCGCGCCGCCAGGACGGTGTCCACGGACAAGGGGTCGACCACGGCCGACGCCTGCGGCGGGAGCGGCGGGGCGCTCTCCCCGGTGGCGGAGTCCGCGAGCGGCTGCCGGCCCTGCGTGGTCAGGGCGACCCGGCGGCCCGACTCCCGCGCCAGCTCCCGTACCGTCGCACCGACCCCGTCCCAGGTCGGGTTGCGGGCGGCGTACTCCAGCAGGGTGTCGTAGATCCGGGCGTCCGCGGTGAGGTTCTGCCCCTGCTCCTGCTTGATCGCGCCCGAGGTGGTCTGCACGGCGATCCAGGCCGTGGCCGCCACCGAACACGCGGCCACCAGCGCCGAGACGGCGAGCAGCCGCCCCAGCAGACTCCGGCGCAACGGCAGCCGCGCCCGGTCCTGCCGCCGCAGTGGCAGCCGTGCTCGATCCGGCCGGCGCAGTGGCAACCGCGCCCGATCCGGCCGCCGCAGTGGCAGCCGCGCCCCGTCTTGCCCCTCCCGCCGAGCCCCCTGCCCGCGTGCCCTACGCACGCCGGGCCGCGGCCTTCGCCGGGTCGGTGAGTTTGTAGCCGACGCCGAAGACGGTGAGCAGCCGTTCCGGCCGTCGCGGGGCCCGCTCGATCTTCTTGCGCAGGTTCATCACGTGCACGTCGACGGTCCGGGCGCTGATGTAGCGGTCGAACCCGTGGAGTTCCTCCAGGAGCCGCTGCCGGCTGAACACCCGGTCCGGACCCGCCGCCAGGGCCGCCAGGATCCGGAACTCGCCCGGGGTGCACTCCACCGTCCCGCCGCCCACCGACACCTCGTGCCGCTCCGGGTCGACCACGAGGGCGCCGACGCACAGGACCGGGTCCTCGGCCACCGGCTCCGGGGCGGCGGGCCGCCGGGTGCGCCGCAGCAGGGTGCGGACCCGGGCCATCAGCTCGCGCGGGCTGTAGGGCTTGGTCATGTAGTCGTCGGCGCCGAGGTCGAGACCGAGCAGGAGATCGTCCTCGGTCGAGCGGGCCGTCAGCATCAGCACCGGTAGTTCGCGGTTCTCGGCCCGCAACACCCGCACTACGTCCAGGCCGTCGGCCCGGGGCATCATCACATCGAGGACGAGCAGGTCGGGTTCCCGGTGCCGTACGGCGTCGAGCACGGCGAGGCCGTCGCCCACGACCCGTACGACGTGTCCCTCCCGTTCCAGATAGCGGCGTACGAGCTCGGCCTGCTTCTCGTCGTCCTCGGCAACCATGACGTCTGCGCACACGCCCCCGATCGTAGAGCGGCCGGACTACAGTGCGAGGCCGGGGCGGGTTCCGGAACACGGAAGCCGGGAAGGGAACCGGCGCGTTCACCTGCGCGAGGGTGGCCGCACCGGCGGAAGGAGACGGGTTGAACAGCCTCGGTACCGACGGCGGCGGAACGGCGCACCACACGGCGTACAACACGGTGTCGGGGGACGCCGTCATCGTCGGGCCCGTCCTGATGGCGCAGCACATCGAGGGCCTGCGGATGCCGGACAGGGCCCCCGACGTCCCGCCGAGCCAAGGGCCCCCGCCCAGCCGGGTGTTCGTCAACCGGACGAAGGAACTCGCCGGTCTGCGGGACGCCGCCGTGGCCCTGGCCGACGAACCGGAGCCCGGGGTCCTGCTCGTGGTCGGCGTCGGCGGGGTCGGCAAGACGGCCCTCGTGGCCCAGAGCGTACGACGGGAGCTCAAGGAACTCTTCCCGCAGGGGCAGCTCTACGTCGACCTGGAGGATCTACGGCGGGACGGTGTCGTCGATCTCGCGGCGGTCCTCGGCCGGTTCCTGCGCGCCCTCGGGGTCAGCAAGGACTATGTGCCCGCCGGGCTCGCCGAATGCACGGCCCTCTTCCGCAGCGTCGCCGCCGGGAAGCGGCTGCTGGTGATGGTGGACAACGCCCAGCACGCCCCGGAGGCCCGGGCGCTCGTGCCGCCGAAGGGGCTGCTGGTGGTGACCGGCCGCCGGGCCCTGCCGTCGCTGCTGATGGACGGGGCCGTGCTGATCGGCGTCGATCCGCTCGACGAGGCGGCGGGGACGGAGCTCGTACGCCGCTGGCACGCGGACGCCGACGAGGAGACCGCCGCGGACGTCGTACGGCTGTGCGCGGGGCACCCCTTGGCGCTGCGGGCCGCGGTGGAGTGGCTGGCGGCGCGACCGCATCTGACCCTCGAAGACGTGGTGCGAGATCTGACGGCGGCCGGACGGTACGGAACGGGCGGCGACGGCGTACAGGAGGCGAGGGCAGCGGCCATGGGTGCGAGCGAGGGACCTCAGGAGGGCGGGGGTGGCGTCGGCGAGGCGGTCGACACGGTGCTGGACTCGGTGGTCGCCGAGGTGTCCGAGCCCACCCGGCACCTCTACGACCTGCTCGGGATCCTGCCCGGCACGACAGCGACCACGGATCTCCTGCGGGCCACGGGCGCCGTCCGGGTCGACGAGGCGCTCGGCGAGCTCGTCTCGTCCCGGCTCGCGGTCCTGGTGGAGTCGCCGGACCGGCCCCGGCGCTGCCGGCTGCACGACGTGGCGCGGTCCCATGCCCGGCTGCGCGCACGGGCGTTGCCCGAGGACGGGCGGCGGTCCGTGCTGCGGCTCGCGGTGGACTTCTACCGGGACGCGGCGGCGCACGCCGACGCCCTGGTGCTCGGCGACCGCTTCAGGATCCAACCGCCGCCGAGTCGGACGCTCGCCGGACTCTCCGCGAAGCAACCGCTGTTCGCGAGCCGGTCCGAGGCGCTGGACTGGCTGGACGCGGAACGCGTCAACCTTGAGCACGTGATCCGCACCGCGGCGGAACACGAGTGGTACGAGGACGTCTGGCGGCTGTACGAGTCGCTGTGGGCGCTCTACCACAGCCGTAAACACCTCGCCGACTGCGTCGCTACCGGGCGGCTCGGCATCGAGGCGGCCCAGCACGAGGCCCGCCCCGACGTGGAGATCCGGATGCGGAACCAGGTGGCTCGGGCCGCGTACGAAGGGGGCGACCTCGACCACGCGGACGCCGAGCTCGCCGCGGCCACCGACCTGCTGGGCCTGGCCGCCGACCCGCGGCTGAGCGGCGTGGTGTGGGAGACCCGCGGGCTGATCGCCCTGGCTCGTGAAGAGCCCGATGTAGCCCGGGAGTTGTTCGAGCGGGCGCTGGAGGCCAACCGCGCGGTGCCGGACCCGCACGGCGTCGTCGTGCAGAGCTACAACGTCGGGCAGGCGCTGGTGGCCGGCGGGCGGTGGACCGCCGCCCTCGACGTACTGGACGCGGCGGCCGACGTCGCCCGGGCCACCGGCGACGCTCCCATGCTGCCGCGGATAGAGCTGGTACGCGCCCGGGCCCTCGGCGGACTCGGCGAGCTGGACCGGGCGGCGGCGGCGGCCGTCGCGGCGGCCGACGGCGCGGCGGGGCTGGGGCAGCTGGCCAAGTTCGACCAGGCACTCGCGCTGCTCGCCTCCCTGGCCGGGCGGGCCGAGGAAGAACCTCTGCGGGCCGCGTACGAGGAGAAGCTGCGGGCGTTGCGGCAGGCGGTGGGGCTGAAGCCACCGGACCGCACGGGCTGACGCCGGGCCCCCGGCCTCCTCCTCTCCTTTCCTTCTCTCCTTGTTCCTTCCTCTTCGTTCCCTCCCCTTTCCGGAGCCATGTTGTCCTCGGTGTCATCACTGCTGAGCCGCCCCTCCAGCTGGTTCCGTCGGGCCGGCCGGTCGGCCCCGTCCCGCTGGAACACCTGGGATCCGCCGAGGGCCGAGGTGCTCGGAGTGGCCCGGACGCTCACGTCCGCCACCCGCGTGGTGGACGTGATGCATCTGCTGCGGAGCGAGGACGGCATCGAGAAGTTCTACACGGTCAATCCGGGATCGGCGTTCGCCGACGGCCTCGACTCCTATCTGTCGGGCCTCGGCATCCAGGTGCTGAGCTGGGAGGAGGCGACGCGGCGCTCCTTCGACCTGGCCGTGAGCTGTTCGGTGCATCCGACGATGCGCCGGCTCGACGCCCCGCTGATGGTGCTGCCGCACGGCGCCGGGTACAACCGCCTCGTCACCGAGTCGACCGGCGACGCGCTCGCCCCCGCCGGGCTGTCGCGGCGGGAGCTGATGTGGCGGGGCAAGGTCGTCCCGAAGGCGATCGGCGTCTCCCACCAGGGTCAGATCGACCGGCTCACCGAGACCTGCCCCGAGGCCGCGCCGTACGCCGTGCCGGTCGGCGACTGGTGCTTCCAGCGCATCACCGCGAGCATGTCCCACCGGGACCGCTACCGGGCGCGGCTCGGCGCGGTCGACGGGCGGCGGCTGGTCGTCATCCACTCCACCTGGAGCGAGCACTCGCTGCTCGGGCGCCACCCGGAGCTGCCGCTGCGGCTGGTCACCTCGCTCCCGGCCGACGAGTTCGCCGTCGCGGCCGTCTTCCACCCCAACGTGTGGGCCCGGCACAGCCGCGCCGGGGTGTTGGAGCGGCTCGGGGCCGCGATGGACGCCGGGCTCATGATCATTCCGCCGCAGGAGGGCTGGCGCGCCGCGGTGGTGGCCAGCGACTGGGTGGTCGGCGACCACGGCAGCACGTCGTTCTACTCGGCCGCCGCGGACCGCGTCACGCTGCTCGCGGCCACCGGCCTGGACGAACTGGATCCCCTCTCGCCCGCCGCCGCGTTCGGCCGGGGCGCGCCGCGGCTGGACCCCGAGGGGGACGTCCACGCGCAGCTGCTGGACGCGGCGGGGAGGCACGACCCGACGACGCTGAGGCCCGTGGTCGACGCGCAGCTCGCCTCGGTCGACACCTCCGGTGAGCTGACGCGGGCCCGGATGTACGGGTTCCTCGCCGGGCGCGGGGTCCGGGTACCGGGGGAGGCGCCGCGGCCCGTTCCCGTACCGGCGCCCGAACCGGTGCACCGGGCGGCGGTCACGGCGTACGACGTGACGGGCACCCACGACGCGTGGGGCGCCGTCGAAGTCCAGCGGCGGCCTCTCGTCGCGGGGCACCACACCGAGGCCCGCGGCTTCTACGCCGTCACCACCGAGGAGAACCACCCCCACTGGCCGCACGCCGCGGAGGTGCTGGCCCGTACGGTCGCGGACGCGGAGGTGGCCGCGCTCGACTGGATCGCGGACGCGGCCCTCCGCCACGAGAACCTGAACGTCCTGGTCGCCCGCCTGGACGAGACCCGCTGCCTCGTACGGCTGCGCGGCGGACGGCAGTTGGAGGCCCGCGCCGAACGCGCCTGGGGCGCCCGGCGGCCCTCGCTCGACCCGGTACTCCTGGGTTCTGCCGTCAATCTGTGGCTGACCGGCCTGGAACGGTCGAAGGACCTGACGGACGGACTGACGCTGCGCACGGGGGAGTGGAGCGTCCAGGTGGCCTTCACCCCGCCGGCGTCGATCTTGTGATCATAGATACGCGGGCGTCGTAGGGAATACAGCCCCAAGTGGGTCTGCTTCGGTCGGAGTTCGGGCCAAAATGAGCGCGGACAGCGCCCAAGGGTTCACGGAACCTCCTTATAGTGGTGCCGCGTTGATCGTATGGTCGCAACGCGCGAAGTCGCCGCCACTGGAGTCCGTACGATGACGAACCCCTCGTCCGCCACGCCCGCGTCCACGACCGGCGCCGGTGGAGGCTGCCCCCTGGGCGCCGGTACGGGTGCCGTCGCGCTCGGCGGGCCCGGCTTCTGGGCCGAACCGCAGGAGCTCTACCGGTCCATGCGGCGCGATCACGGGCCCGTCGTCCCGGTCGAGCTGCCCGGCGGCGTTCCAGCCTGGCTGGTGATCGGCTACCGGGAACTCCACCAGGTCACCAGCGACGGGGAGTTGTACCCCCGGGACGTCTCCCTGTGGAACCAGTGGGAGAACATCCCCGCCGACTGGCCGCTGCTGCCCATGGTGGGAACCCCGATGCCGTCCATCTACTTCACCGCCGGGGCCGAGCACCGCCGCCACGTCGACATGGTCGTCCCCGCCCTCGAAGGGGCCGACCCCTTCGAAACCCGGCAGCACTGCGAGCAGTTGGCCGACCGGCTCATCGACGCCGTGTGCAGCCGGGGAACCGCCGACCTCGTCGCCGAGTACGCCGAGCCGCTGCCCGTCCTCGTGCTCGCCCGGCTCGTCGGCTTTCCCGACGACGAGGGCGCCGACATCGCGCGGGTGCTGAAGGACCTCGCCGACGGCGGGCCCGACGCCCAGAAGGCGCACCTGCGCTTCGGCGAGCACATGCAGAAGCTCGTCGCCGACAAGCGGGCCCGGCCCGGCGACGACGTGACCTCGCGGATGCTGGCCCATCCCGAGCCGTTCACCGACGAGGAGTACGCGCTCGACCTGATGGCCGTCACAGCCGCCGGGCACCTGACCACCGCCGACTGGATCAGCAACTCCACCCGGCTGATGCTCACCGAGGACCAGTTCGCCGACGCGCTGTCCGGCGGTCGGCACAGTGTCGCCGAGGCCATGAACGAGGTGCTCTGGGAGGACGGCCCCACTCAGATCCTGGCCGGCCGCTGGGCCGTGCGGGACACCCGGCTCGGCGGCCGGGACATCGCCCGCGGCGACCTGCTGCTCCTCGGCCTCGGCGCCGCCAACGCCGACCCCCACATCCGGCAGCAGGTCACCGCTTCCGCCGTCCGCTCCGGGCAGGGCGGCAACAGCGCGCACCTCGCGTTCAGCCACGGCGAGTACCGCTGCCCCTTCCCCGCCCAGGAGATCGCCGAGATCATCGCCCGTACCGGCATCGAGGTGCTGCTGGACCGGCTGCCCGACCTCGAACTGGCCGTCCCCGCCACCGAACTGGTCCGCCGGCCGTCCGCCTTCCTGCGCGGGACGACCGCGCTGCCCGTCCGCTTCACCCCCGTACGCACGACAGGAGACGCGTTGTGAACTGCCCGCACGCCGAAGCCGCACCAGCCGGCCGGAACACCGGGGTCATCACCATCGACCCCATGGTCCAGGACCTGGACGGCGAGACCGCACGGCTGCGCGACGCCGGGGTCCTCGCCCGGATCGACCTGCTCGGCGTCCCGGCCTGGGCGGTGACCCGGCATGCCGAGGCGCGCCAACTCCTCGTCGACCCGAGGCTGGTGAAGGACATCGATGCCTGGGGCCTGTGGCAGAGCGGCGTGGTGACACGTGCATGGCCGCTGATCGGCATGATCGACGCCGGACGTTCCATGTTCACCGTCGACGGCTCCGAACACCGCCGGCTGCGCACCAAGACCTCCCAGGCGCTCACCCCCCGCCGGCTGGAGGCGATCCGCCCGGACATCGAGAAGTTCACCGACGAGCTGCTGGACGCCCTCGACGCCGCACAGGGCGAGGACGGGGTCGTCGACCTCAAGGCGGTCTTCGCCCAGCCGCTGCCGATGAAGGTCGTCGGCATGCTCATGGGCGTCGACGAGTCCCAGCACGCCATGCTCACCCGGCAGTACAAGGCGTTCTTCTCCATGCTCACCCCGCAGGACGAACGCCTGGCGCTGCTCGCCGAGTTGGACGTCTTCTACACCGACCTCGTACGGGAGAGGACCGCCCGCCCCACCGACGACCTCACCAGCGCGCTGATCCTGGCCGAGGAGGGCGGCGAACCGCTCACCGAGGAAGAGGTGGTGGGCAACCTCAAGGCCATGGTCGCCGCCGGGCACGAGACCACCATCGGACTCGTCCTCAACGCCGTACGCGCCCTCCTCTCCCACCCCGACCAGCTCCGCGCGGTGCTCGCCGGAGAGATCGGCTGGGACGCGGTGGTCGAGGAGACGCTGCGCTGGGACACGCCCACCACCCACCTGCTGATGCGGTTCGCCACCGAGGACATAGCCCTCGGCGACGACGTGATCCGCAAGGGCGAGGGAGTCGTCATCTCCTACCGTGCCATCGGACGCGACATCGAGCAGCACGGCCCCGACGCCGACGCCTTCGACATCACCCGGCCCACGCGGGGCCGCCACATGACCTTCGGCCACGGCCCGCACATCTGCCCCGGTGCGGCCCTGTCGCGCGTCGAGGCGGGCATCGCGCTGCCCGCCCTGTTCGCGCGCTTCCCCGGCCTGCGCCTCGCCGTCCCGGACGAGGAGATCACCAAGCTTCCGGTGATGACGCAGAACGACATGGCCGCCTTCCCCGTCCTCCTGGGCTGACGGGGCGACCGGCGGGGCGGGGGAGGAGAGGGCGGCATGACATCCGGACCGGGGTTCCTGGCGCTCGCGCCGCACCGCTCGGGCACGGCCTCCCTCCTGGCCGACGCGGCCCGCCGCCGCGGCATGGAGGTGACGGTCCTGCCCGCCGACAGGGTGCCCGAGCGGTACCGGGAGAGGGATGCCGGGCACTACTACGGGGGCCCGCGCTTCGCCGCCCGGGTCGCCGGCCCGCTCGGCGTGGCGCTCCTGGAGCCGCACGACGGATGGCTGGACGCCCTGCCGCCCGCCTTCACCGGCCGCGACGTCCGCCGGGTGCCCCTCTCCGAGGCCCGCCGCCGCACCGGCCCGCTCTTCGTCAAACCGCCCACCGACAAGAGCTTCCCCGCCGCGGTCCACCCGGACGGCTCCTGCCTCCCGCCGCCCCCGCCCGGCTCCGGCGACCCACTCGTCCAGGTCAGCGAAGTCGTCACCTGGGAGGACGAGTTCAGGCTCTTCCTGCTGGACGGCGAGATCCGCACCGGGTCGCAGTACGCCGTGTACGGGCACCTCGACGCCGCCCCCCTGGCGGGCCATCCCCAGGAGGCCGCCGTGCGAGCCTTCGCCCACCGGCTCGCCGAGGAGTGCGGGGACACCCTGCCCGGAGCCGTTGTCGTGGACGTCGGACGGCTGCGCCGGCCCGGCCGCGCCCCCGCGTGGGCGGTCGTCGAGGCCAACATGGCCTGGTTCAGCACGGTGTACGCCGCCGACCCCGACCGCGCCCTGGACGTGGTGCTCCGGTCGGCGGGCCCCCTCGGCCTGGTGCCCGAACGGGACCGGGAGTTCTGCCCCACCTCGACCACCCGGAGCCCCTGCCCGCCCACGTACCCGGCCGGCTGAACATCAACGACCGCCGCGATCTGCTCGGTTCGCCGCCGCACCGGTGTTCCCGGGCCGGGCCGAGGACATCGCGAGGGACAACCGGCAGCCGTTCCCCGCCGCCCACAGCGCTTACTGGAGCGCCGTCCACCGCGCCATCGCGGAGCGGCTGCCGTGACCGCCGATGTTGTCCCCGCGGCTGCCGTGAGCGCGGGCGCCGTCGACCCGGCACGGGTGGTGGCCCTCGTCGTCACCCGCCTGACCAGCACCGGGCCGCCCTTCTCGGGCCCCGGGAGCACCCCGCCGGGCCCGCCGCGCGTGAGGCGCATCACTCTGCGTGAAATTCTCGGCATACATTCTGCGGGATGGGGGAGGGGTCCAGGCCGCTGGTGCGCCATACGTCGGCCCGCCATGCGTACGCCCCGGCCGAACCGGAGGGGGCATTTCAGGCACGGAAGGCGAAAAACGACATGTCGGCGCTCAATACCATCCACATCGACGGCACCTGGCGGGCCGCCGGATCAGGCGCGACGCGCGAGGTCCTGGACCCCGCCGACGCCACGGTCCTGGCCGTCGTCGCGGAGGGCGGGGCCGAGGACGCCGACGCGGCGATCGCGGCGGCGCGCCGCGCCTTCGACGACGGCCCCTGGCCGCACAAGCCCGTCGCCGAGCGGGCCGGGCTGCTGCGCCGGGTCGCCGAGCTGCTCCAGCGGGACCGCGAGGAGATCGCGATCACCGAGAGCCGCGACACCGGCAAGACCCTGGAGGAGGGCAGGGTCGACGTCGACGACGTGACGAACGCCTTCCGCTACTTCGCCGACCTCGTGATGAACGAGAGCGGCGGCCGGGTCGTCGACGCGGGCGACCCCGACGTCCACAGCATCGTCGTCCACGAGCCAGTCGGCGTCTGCGCCCTGATCGCCCCCTGGAACTACCCCCTCCTCCAGGCCAGCTGGAAGATCGCCCCGGCCCTCGCCGCCGGCAACACCTTCGTGCTCAAGCCCAGCGAGGTCACCCCGCTCTCCACCGTCCACCTGATCAAGCTGCTCGCCGAGGCCGGGCTCCCCGCCGGGGCCGCCAACCTCGTCACCGGCGCGGGCGACCCGGTGGGCGCCCGGTTCTCCGAGCATCCGGACGTCGACCTGGTCTCCTTCACCGGCGGCCTCGCCAGCGGTACGAAGGTGGCCCAGGCGGCCGCCCCGACCGTGAAGAAGGTCGCCCTGGAGCTCGGCGGCAAGAACCCCAACGTGGTCTTCGCCGACGCCTGCGCCACCGACGAGGGCTTCGACACCGCCGTCGACCAGGCCCTGAACGCCGCGTTCTTCCACAGCGGCCAGGTCTGCTCCGCCGGTGCCCGCCTGATCGTCCAGGACTCGATCAGCGAGCGGTTCGTCACCGAACTGGCCCGCCGCGCCGACGCCATCCGCCTCGGCCGGGGCACCCTCGACGGCGTCGAGTGCGGCCCCCTCGTCTCCGCCCAGCAGCTCGCCAAGGTCGAGGCGTACGTCGCCTCCGCCCGCGAGGAGGGCGCCATCGTCCGGGCCGGCGGCGAGCGCCCGGAGTCGAACGACGTACGGCCCGAGGGCGGCTACTTCTACCGGCCGACCGTCCTCGACGGCTGCCACCGCGAGATGAAGGTGGTCCGCGAGGAGACCTTCGGCCCGATTCTCACCGTCGAGACCTTCCGTACCGAGGAAGAGGCCATCACCCTGGCCAACGACACCGACTACGGTCTCGCGGGCGCGGTCTGGACGACGGATGCCGGCCGGGCCCGCCGGGTCGCCGGACGGCTGCGCCACGGCACCGTCTGGATCAACGACTACCACCCCTACCTCCCGCAGGCCGAGTGGGGCGGCTTCGGGAAGTCCGGCACGGGCCGTGAGCTGGGCCCGACCGGCCTCGCCGAGTACCGCGAGTCCAAGCACATCTACCAGAACCTCAACCCGCGCCCCCAGCGCTGGTTCGCCGGCTGACGCCTGCTGGGGCCCCGGGGGGAGCCAACCCCGGGGCCCCGCCCGGCTGTTCGCAGCACCACGTACACGCACGAACCTTGCAGAAGGAGCAGTGACCGATGCCTTCCACCCCCCGCAGCACCGCCGTCCCCGACCCCGAAGGGCCCGTGGCCGACTACGTGATCGTCGGCGGCGGCACCGCCGGATCGGTCATCGCCTCCCGGCTCACCGAGGACCCGGACGTGACCGTCACGGTCATCGAGGGCGGGCCCACCGACATCGACCGCGACGACGTGCTGACCCTGCGCCGCTGGCTCGGCCTCCTCGGCGGCGACCTCGACTACGACTACCCCACCACCGAGCAGCCGCGCGGCAACTCCCACATCCGGCACAGCCGCGCCCGGGTCCTCGGCGGCTGCTCCTCGCACAACACCCTCATCAGCTTCAAGCCGCTGCCCGGTGACTGGGACGAGTGGGCCGAGGCGGGCGCCGAGGGCTGGGGCGCGGCCGCGATGGACCCGTACTTCGCCAAGCTGCGCAACAACATCGTCCCGGTCGACGAGAAGGACCGCAACGCCATCGCCCGCGACTTCGTCGACGCCGCCCAGGCGGCGGCCGGAGTCCCGCGCGTGGACAGCTTCAACAGCAAGCCGTTCCACGAGGGCGTCGGCTTCTTCGACCTCGCCTACCACCCCGAGAACAACAAGCGCTCCTCCGCCTCGGTGGCCTACCTCCACCCGCACATCGAGGCCGGCGACCGCCCGAACCTCCGCATCCTGCTGGAGACCTGGGCGTACCGCCTGGAGCTCGACGGCACCCGCGCCACCGGCGTACACGTCCGTACGAAGGACGGCGAGGAGATCCTCCTGCGCGCCGCCCGTGAGGTCATCGTCTGCGCGGGCGCGGTGGACACGCCCCGGCTGCTGATGCACTCCGGGATCGGCCCGCGCGAGGACCTGGAAGCGCTCGGCATCGACGTCCGCCACGACCTTCCGGGCGTCGGCGAGAACCTGCTCGACCACCCCGAGTCCGTCATCGTCTGGGAGACCGACGGGCCCATCCCGGAGAACTCCGCGATGGACTCCGACGCGGGACTCTTCGTCCGCCGCGACCCCGAATCCCGGGGCCCGGACCTGATGTTCCACTTCTACCAGATCCCCTTCACCGACAACCCGGAGCGGCTCGGCTACGAGAAGCCCGAGCACGGGGTGTCGATGACCCCGAACATCCCCAAGCCGCGCAGCCGGGGCCGCCTCTACCTCACGAGCGCCGACCCCGAGGTGAAGCCGGCCCTGGACTTCCGGTACTTCACCGACGAGGACGACCACGACGGCCGCACCCTCGTCGACGGCATCAAGCTCGCCCGGGAGATCGCGGCCACCGAGCCGCTGGCCCACTGGCTGAGGCGCGAGGTGTGCCCCGGCCCCGAGGTCACCTCGGACGAGGACATCAGCGAGTACGCCCGCAAGGTCGCGCACACCGTCTACCACCCGGCGGGCACCTGCAAGATGGGCGCGGACGGCGACCAGCAGGCCGTCGTGGACCCGCAGTTGCGCATCCGTGGCCTTCAGGGCATCCGGATCGCCGACGCGTCCGTCTTCCCGACCATGCCCGCCGTCAACCCGATGATCGGGGTCCTCATGGTCGGCGAGAAGTGCGCCGAACTCCTCGCGGACCAGGCGCGCGGCACCGCGCCGGCCGCCGGAACCAGCACCAGCACCGGAGGCGATGCCCGATGACCGGAACCGAGACTCTCAAGGCCGCCGAGCCCGCCGGGAACACGGGAGCCGGTGACAACCCGGTGTTCTCCGTACGTAACCTCTGGAAGGTCTTCGGCCCCAAGGCCCACCGGATCCCCGGCAGCGAGCACGCCTCGCTCCCGCCCGCCGAACTGCGCGAGGCCACCGGCTGCACCGCCGCCGTACGCGACGTCTCCTTCGACGTCCGCAAGGGCGAGGTGTTCGTCGTCATGGGCCTGTCGGGCTCCGGCAAGTCGACCCTCGTACGCTGTCTGACCCGGCTGATCGAGCCGACCAGCGGCACCCTCGCCATCGACGGCGAGGACGTCCTCGCGATGGACCGCTCCCGGCTGCGCGAACTGCGCCGCCACCGCGCCGCGATGGTCTTCCAGCACTTCGGGCTCCTGCCGCACCGCACGGTGTTGGACAACGTCGCCTACGGCCTGGAGATCCAGGGCCTGAGCAAGACCGAACGCCGTGCCAAGGCAACCGAGTTGGTGGCGAAGGTCGGTCTGGCCGGTCTGGAGGACCGCCGTCCGTCCCAGCTCTCCGGCGGCCAGCAGCAGCGCGTCGGCCTGGCCCGCGCGCTCGCCGTCGACCCGTCCGTCCTCCTCTTCGACGAGCCGTTCAGCGCACTGGACCCGCTGATCCGCCGCGAGATGCAGGACGAGGTGGTCCGCCTCCACCGCGAGGAGGGCCGCACCATGGTCTTCATCACCCACGACCTCAGCGAGGCCCTGCGCCTGGGCACCCGGATCGCGCTCATGCGCGACGGCGGCATCGTCCAGCTCGGCACCCCCGAGGAGATCGTGGGCTCGCCCGCCGACGACTACGTCCGCGAGTTCGTCCGGGACGTCCCGCGCGAGCAGGTCCTCACCGTCGCCACCGCCATGCGG
>NZ_JBHXJG010000176.1:0-15426 GCF_042723425.1 Streptomyces sp. NPDC058375
GCCCAGATACCCGGCCACCGGGTGACGGGCGCCTCTCCGCCGTCCGGGGCCCGCGTGTCCCTCGGGGTGTTGGGGGCGCTCAGGCCCGGCGGGAGAGCAGCAGCAGCGCCCGGTCGTCGTTGACGTCCTTGGCGCAGGCCTCGATCAGATGCCAGGCCGCGCCCTCGAAGCCGGTGGACACATAGCGGTCGGCCTCGCCCGTCAGCCGGTCGATGCCCTCGGCGATGTCCCGGTCGGAGGCCTCCACCAGGCCGTCGGTGAACAGCATCAGGACGTCGCCGGGTGCCAGCGAGCCCTTCACCGCGTCGAACTCGGCCCCGTCGTAGACGCCGAGCAGGGGCCCCTCCCCCGACTTCTCCTCCCACTGGCCGCTGCCCGCGTGCAGTTGGAGGGCCGGCGGGTGCCCCGCGGAGTAGATCTCGTAGTCGCCCGACTCCAGGTCCAGCACCAGGTGGATGGAGGTGGCGAAGCCCTCGTCCCAGTCCTGGCGCAGCAGATAGCCGTTGGCTGCGGGCAGGAAGGCGTGCGGGGGCAGCGAGCCGAGCAGCCCGCCGAAGGCGCCGGACAGCAGCAGGGCCCGGGAGCCCGCATCCATGCCCTTGCCGGAGACGTCGGTGAGGACGGCCTCCAGCGTGCGGCCCCCGTGGGTGCGGGCCGCGACGACGAAGTCCCCGGAGAACGACTGGCCGCCGGCCGGGCGCAGGGCCATCTCGCGGTGCCAGCCCTGGGGCAACCGGGGCAGGGAGCTCTGGACCCGGATGCGTTCGCGCAGGTCGAAGAGCATCGTGCCGCCGCGCCGCCAGGGCACGCCGACCCTGGCTCGGAACTGGGCGAGGATCAGCCCGAAGAAGCCGCAGGCGGCGACCACGAGCACGGTGCCGGGGGTGACCCGGGCGGGGCCGTCCAGATACGGGCCGAGGGTGAGCGCCTCGATGATCAGGGCGACGGCAGCCGTCGCGTACAGGCCCAGCAGGCTGGCGGGGCGCAGCAGGAGGCCGCCCGCCACGATCGGCAGGGCGAGGGCGGCGGGGTCGATCCAGACCGGGCTGACGACGGTGGCGAAGGTGATGGCCGGGATCGTCAGCAGCAGACCGGCCAGGGCGATCCAGTCGGAGCCGTCGCCGCGGAAGTAGTCGACCCCGGATTTACGCAGGCCGATGCGGGCCCGGTGCGTCTTTCTGCGCCACCGGGCCCAGAAGTCGTCTACTCCTCCGCTACGGGCCACTGCCGGGACCTTATCCACCCGAACGCCTCCGGTGCAGGGGGCCCCGGTGACAATGCGCTCGAAATGGGGTCGTCCGCGCGTTCCCGTCGGCCTTCTTCGGACGGATTTCAGCCTTTTCGGCTGTCGGAGGGGCCCGTCGGCTGGCACCGGGGGCACCAGAAGAGGTTGCGGGAGACGAGGTCCGCGGTGCGGATCTCCGTACCGCAGATGTGGCAGGGCAGGTTCGCGCGCCGGTAGACGTAGACCTCGCCGCCGTGGTCGTCCTTGCGGGGCGGGCGGCCCATGGCCTCGGGGAGGTGTTCGGGGCGGACGGTGTCGATCCGGTTGTTCCGCACGCCTTCGCGCATCAGGTCGGCCAGGTCCGCCCAGATCGTGTCCCACTCGGCGCGGGTGAGGTCGCGGCCCGTGCGGTACGGGTCGATGCCGTGGCGGAAGAGGACCTCGGCGCGGTAGACGTTGCCGACGCCCGCGATGACCTTCTGGTCCATCAGCAGCGCGGCGATGGTGGTCCGGCTGCGGGAGATCCGCTGCCAGGCCCGCTCCCCGTCCTCGTCGCCGCGCAGCGGGTCCGGTCCCAGGCGCTCGTGTATGGCGCGCTTCTCGGGCTCGGTGAGCAGGGCGCAGGTGGTGGGGCCGCGCAGGTCCGCGTAGTGGCCGGCGTTGACCAGGCGGAGGCGGACGGTGTCGGTGGGCGGCGGCGGGGCGGCGCCGAAGCCGAGCTTGCCGAAGAGGCCGAGGTGGATGTGGACCCAGCCGGTGTCGCCGAAGCCGAGGAAGAGGTGTTTGCCGTGGGCGTCGGTGGCGGTGAGGGTGTGCCCGTCGAGGAGGGCCGCGCTGTCGGAGAACTTGCCCTGCGGACTGCTCACCCTCACCGGTGCGCCCGCGAACCGTTCGGTGTGGTCGTCGGCGAGGCGGCGGACGGTGTGTCCCTCGGGCACGGCGGGACTCCTGCGGTCTGGGCGGGCGGTGACATGACCGTGCCGCCGGGCCGGGCCCGGCGGCACGCGAGGAGGGGGAGGGGGTCAGCCCTGCTGGGGGTGGTGGGCCGGGATCGGGGGCAGCTCGCCGGTGGTCTCGTACGCCGAGAGCATCTCGATGCGGCGCGTGTGGCGCTCCTCGTTGGAGTACGGCGTGGAGAGGAAGATCTCGACGAACTTCGTGGACTCCTCGACCGTGTGCATCCGGCCGCCGATCGCGACGACGTTGGCGTTGTTGTGCTCGCGGCCCAGCGCGGCGGTCTGCTCGCTCCAGGCCAGTGCGGCGCGGACGCCCTTGACCTTGTTGGCAGCGATCTGCTCGCCGTTGCCGGAGCCGCCGATCACGATGCCGAGGCTGTCCGGGTCGGCTGCCGTCTTCTCGGCGGCCCGCAGGCAGAACGGCGGGTAGTCGTCCTGGGCGTCGTAGATGTGGGGGCCGCAGTCGACGGCCTCGTGGCCGTGGGCGCCGAGCCACTCGACGAGGTGGTTCTTGAGTTCGTAGCCGGCATGGTCGGATCCGAGGTACACGCGCATGGTGCGAAGTGTGGCACGAACTCCGCGGGGCGACCGTCACGGGGCGGTCGTCAGTGGGGCGCAAGCCCCGATTCGATGATTCGCAGGCCCTGGCCCGTTCTTGTGTGGCGAACACCACTCAAGCAACGATCAGGCAAACGATCCGAAAGAGGGGGTTCCCCTTCCGCCTTGTATCGGGCTTGAATGCGTGGCCTTGTCTTCGCACACCCCACGGGCACCACCCGACGGCGGAGCAGGGCACACCCTCATGCTCGAAAAGGTAAGGAATCCCCCCATGACGTCGCAGACGACGCTGGCGAAGCCGGGCCAGGAGCCCGGTGAGCCGGACCGGCCGGACTCGGCGGGCGGGCTTCAGGCCGGCCTGAAGAACCGCCACCTCTCGATGATCGCGATCGGCGGCGTGATCGGCGCCGGACTCTTCGTCGGCTCCAGCGCGGGCATCGCGGCCGCGGGCCCGGCGATCCTGGTGTCGTACGCGATGGTCGGCCTGATGGTCGTCCTCGTGATGCGGATGCTCGGCGAGATGGCCGCCGCCCGGCCGAGCTCCGGCTCCTTCTCCGCCTACGCCGACCAGGCGCTGGGCCGTTGGGCCGGTTTCTCCATCGGCTGGCTCTACTGGTTCTTCTGGGTCGTGGTGCTGGCCGTCGAGGCCACGGCGGGCGCGGCGATCCTGGAGAACTGGATCCCGGGCGTGCCCCAGTGGGCCTGGGCGCTGATCGTGATGGTCGTGCTGACCGCCACCAACCTGATCTCGGTGGGCAGTTACGGCGAGTTCGAGTTCTGGTTCGCCGGGATCAAGGTCGTGGCGATCGCCGCGTTCGTGGTCGTCGGCTTCCTCGCGGTCTTCGGGTTCCTGCCCGGTTCGGACAACCCGGGCGCGGGTCTCGCGCATCTGACGGACTCCGGCGGGTTCTTCCCCGAGGGGCCGGGCGCGATCCTCACCGGTGTGCTGATGGTCGTCTTCTCGTTCATGGGCAGTGAGATCGTGACGCTGGCCGCCGGCGAGTCCTCCGACCCGCAGCGGGCCGTCTCGAAGGCCACCAACAGCGTGATCTGGCGTATCGCCGTCTTCTACCTCGGCTCGATCTTCGTCGTGCTGACGCTGCTGCCGTGGAACGACCCGTCGATCCAGGAGAAGGGCAGCTATGTCGCCGCCCTCGACTCGATCGGGATCCCGCAGGCCGGCAACGTCATGGACTTCATCGTGCTGACGGCCGTGCTGTCCTGCCTCAACTCCGGCCTGTACACGGCCTCCCGGATGGCGTTCTCGCTCGGCGAGCGGGGCGACGCGCCGAAGTCCTTCGCCAAGGTCAACAAGCGCGGTGTGCCGCAGGCGGCGATCCTGTCCTCGGTGGTCTTCGGCTTCGTGGCGGTGTTCTTCAACTACCAGTGGCCGGACACGGTGTTCCAGTTCCTGCTGAACTCCTCCGGCGCGGTCGCGCTCTTCGTGTGGCTGGTCATCTGCTTCACCCAGCTGCGGATGCGCGGGATCATCCTGCGCGAGACCCCCGGCAAGCTGGTCGTACGGATGTGGCTCTTCCCGTACCTCACCTGGGCGACGATCGCGGCGATCTCCTTCATCCTGGTCTACATGCTGACCGACGACACCGCCCGCGAGCAGGTCGTGCTGTCGCTGCTGGTCGCGGCCCTGGTGGTGGGCATCTCGCTGGTCCGGGAGATGCGGAGCCGCAAGGCCGTCGCCAAGTGACCCTCGGCCGTCCGCCGCGAACCATGATCCATACCTGACGGACGCTGTCAGGTATGGCGGAGAAGCTCTCCTTCGTAAGCGCAGAAACGCGAGCGAAGGAGAGCTTTTCCATGTCGTACCGGCCCGGCGGGTCCGCCGCCCCCGCCAGCTTCCAGACCGGCTTCCCGATCCGCCCCGACCACCTGGTCGAGGCCCGCTCCCCCGACGACGTACGGGAGGCCGTGGCGTACGCCGCCGGGCGCGGACTCCGGGTGACCGCCCACGCCACCGGGCACGGGCTGCCGGGTGCGATCGAGGGCGGCGTTCTCGTGGTCACCAGCGCCCTGGACTCCGTCACCGTCGACCCGGTCGCCCGCACGGCCACGATCGGCGCGGGCGCGACCTGGGGCGCGGTGACCGCGGCGGCGGCCCCGCACGGTCTCGCCCCGCTCAACGGCTCGTCGCCCTCCGTGGGCGCGGTCTCGTACACGCTGGGCGGCGGACTGGGCATCCTGGCCCGGGAGTTCGGGTACGCCGCCGACCGGGTGCGGGCGCTGGAGGTGGTGACCGCTGACGGTGTTCCGCGCCGGGTCACGCCGGAGTGCGAGCCGGAGCTGTTCTGGGGACTGCGCGGCGGCGGGCGGCGGCTGGGGGTGGTGACCTCGCTGGAGATCGGCCTGGTGGCGGTGGAGCGGCTGTACGGGGGTGCGGTCGCCTTCGACGGGGAACGGGCGGCCGAGGTGCTGGCCCGCTATCTGGAGTGGACCCGGACCGTGCCGGACACCCTGGCGTCCTCCCTGTCAGCGCTCCCCTACCCGGACCTGCCACAGGTGCCCGAGGAGGTGCGCGGGCGGTACGTCGTCTCGGTGCGGGTCGCCTTCACGGGGGACGCGGCCGAGGGCGAACGGCTGGTGGCCCCGCTGCGGGCGATCGGGCCGGCCCTGGAGGACTCGCTGCGGGAGATGCCGTACGCGGAGAGCCCCACCATCCACAACGACCCGCCGTTCCCGCACGCGTACTACGGGGAGGGGCTGATGCTGCGGGAACTGGACGCCGGGAGGGCCGCGCGGGTGCTGGAGCTGACGGGGCCCGGGGCGCCGATGATGAACGTGGTGCAGCTGACCCATCTCGGCGGTGCCATGGCCGGGCGGCCGGAGCCGGCGAGCGCGGTGCCCCACCGGGACGCCGGTTTCCTGCTGGGCCTGATCTCCGTACTGGACACGACGGACGTGCCCTCGGTGCGCGCGCTGTACGGGAAGGTGTCCGGGGTGCTGGGGCCGCTCGTCCAGGGGCGCGCGGCCAACTTCTGCTTCGGCGGCGGGGACCGTACCGCCGGTTTCCATGAGCCGGAAACGGCGAAGAGGCTCGCCGGTCTGGTCTCCCAGTACGATCCGGCGGGCCTCTTCGGGGGGCCTTACGAGGGCTGAGGCCTCGCGTTGGGGAAAGCGGGTCAGCCGCGGCGGCCGAGCAGCTTCCACGTGGTCGGCAGTACGCCCATGGCCAGCGCCGCCTTGAGGGCGTCGCCGATCAGGAACGGGGTGAGGCCGGCCGCGACGGCGGCGCTCAGCGACATCCCGGTGGACAGCGCGAGGTAGGGCACGCCGATGGCGTAGATGACCGCGGAGCCGAGGACCATCGTGCCCGCGGTGCGCAGCACCGAGCGGTCGCCGCCGCGCCGGGCGAGAGCGCCGACGACGGTGGCGGCCAGCAGCATGCCGAAGACGTAGCCGAGGGACGGCATGCTCCAGCCCGAGGAGGCCTCGGCGAACCAGGGCATGCCGGCCATGCCGACGAGCGCGTAGAGCGCGAGGGAGAGGAAGCCGCGACGGGCGCCCAGCGCGGTGCCGATGAGGAGCGCGGCGAAGGTCTGGCCGGTGACCGGGACCGGGGAGCCGGGGACCGGGACGGCTATCTGGGCCGCGATGCCGGTCAGGGCCGCGCCGCCGAGGACGAGGGCCGCGTCCACGGCGTAGCGGTGCCGGGCTGCGGGCAGCAGGTCGGCGAGGACCGCTCCGGAGCGGACGGGGGCGGCAGCAGTGCTCATCGGGACTCCGCGGGTGAGGGCAGGTGGGCCGGGCGGCCCCCGGCGGTCGGGGTGGGGTCGGGCTCCGCCGACGTTAGCCCACGAGTGAACGCTCGATCACCATCAGCCGCCCACAAAGCGGCGGTTGATGGGTTGGTGGGATTCACACAAAGCCTGCGACGCAATCACGTTCCCGCGTGACGCTCGTCACGGAGGTCGGGCAGGTGGCGGTCGGTTTTGGCGGGAGAGGGACCACGGCCCCAGACTGTAGGTTCCCCATAAATCATCCGAGAGTGAACCGCACCCCATGCACGAGGCTCCCCCCACCCCTGCCGCCACCACGCCCGCCGTCCCCGCCGAGCCGCTGTCGCACGGGCTCAAGCAGCGCCATCTGACGATGCTGGGGCTCGGCGGGGTGATCGGGGCGGGACTGTTCGTGGGCTCGGGCGCCGGGATCGCGGTGGCGGGGCCCGCGATCGTCGTCTCGTATCTGATCGCGGGGGCGCTCGCGATGCTGGTGATGCGGATGCTGGGCGAGATGTCCGCCGCGATGCCCGCCTCCGGTTCGTTCTCCGTGCACGCGGAGCGGGCGCTCGGGCGGTGGGCCGGGTTCAGCGTCGGCTGGCTGTACTGGTTCCTGCTGGTGGTGGTCCTCGCCGTGGAGGCGACGGCGGCCGCGCAGATCGCCCATGGGTGGGTGCCGGCGGTCGAACCCTGGGCGTGGGTGCTGCTGTTCATGGTGGTCTTCACCTCGGCGAACCTGACGGCGGTGAAGAACTTCGGCGAGTTCGAGTTCTGGTTCGCCTCCTTGAAGGTCGGCGCGATCGTGGTCTTCCTGGTGCTCGGCGGACTGGCGGTCTTCGGCCTGCTCCCGGACACCGACCCGGTCGGGATGGCCAACCTGACCGGTCAGGGCGGCTTCCTGCCGAACGGCTGGAGCGGGGTCGTCTCCGGTGTGCTGACCGTGGTGTTCGCCTTCGGCGGTCTTGAGGTCGTCACCATCGCCGCCGCCGAGACGGACGACCCGGCGCGTGCGGTGGGGCGGGCGGTCCGCAGCGCGGTGGTGCGGATCCTCTTCTTCTACGTCGGCTCGATGCTGGTGATCGTGACCGTGCTGCCGTGGACCGCGCAGCGGGCCGGACTGAGCCCGTATGTGAAGGTGCTGGACGCGATCGGGGTTCCGTCGGCCGGGCAGATCATGAATATCGTGGTGTTCGTGGCGCTGCTCTCCGCGCTGAACGCCAATCTGTACGGGTCCTCGCGGATGGTGTTCTCGCTGGCGGAGCGCGGGGAGGCGCCGCGCGGGCTGCTGAAGGTGTCGGGCGGGGGCGGCACGAAGAGCGGCGGCTCCGGCGGTTCCAGCGGCTCCTCCGATCAGGCGGGAGGCGTGCCGCGGCGGGCGGTGCTGGCGTCGGTGGCCTTCGGCTTCGTCTCCGTCCTGCTCAACCTGCTGTGGCCGGACACGGTGTTCCTCTACATGCTCAACTCGGTCGGCGCGGTGCTGCTGTTCGTCTGGGCGCTGATCGCCGCCTCCCAACTGCGGCTGCGCGCCCGGCTGGAACACGAGGCCCCCGAGGCGCTCACGCTGCGGATGTGGTGGTTCCCGTATCTGACCTGGGTGACGCTGGCCGGACTGCTCGGGGTGCTGGTGCTGATGCTGACCGACGACGCGGCACGCCCGCAGGTGCTGTGGTCGGCGGGGGCGACGGCGCTGGTGCTGCTGGTGGCGGTGGGGCGGCAGCGGCGGGAGCGCAGGGCCTCCGAGCAGCGCTCGGCGTCTACCGATCGGTAGGCGCGTGTGCACCTTGTGTGAGCCTGGTGACCGTATAGCGGACAGTCATTCCGTGTGAGCGGTACGGATGCCCAGACTGTGGGTTCGTCCCCTTGTCTCAGCTAGCGAACAGAGCTCGTCCATGCCTCGGACCTCCGCGTCTCCCCCTACCGCTGACTCCGCGGCCCCCGCAGGGCCCTCGGCGGACTCCGCGCTCACCCACGGCCTCAAGCAGCGTCACCTCTCGATGATCGCCCTCGGCGGAGTGATCGGCGCCGGTCTCTTCGTCGGCTCGGGCGCCGGGATCGCCGCGGCCGGGCCCTCGATCATCATCGCGTACGCCATATCCGGGCTGCTCGTCATGATGGTGATGCGCATGCTCGGCGAGATGTCGGCCGCCAACCCGGCGTCCGGCTCCTTCTCCGTGCACGCCGAGCGGGCGATCGGCCCGTGGGCCGGGTTCACCGCGGGCTGGTCCTTCTGGTTCCTGCTCTGCGTCGCGGTGGGCCTGGAGGGCATCGGCGCCGCGCAGATCGTCAGCGGCTGGCTGCCGGGAACCCCGGAGTGGGCCTGGGTCGCCCTGTTCATGGTGATCTTCCTCGGGACGAACCTGGCCGCCGTGAAGAACTTCGGCGAGTTCGAGTTCTGGTTCGCCGCGCTCAAGGTCATCGCGATCACGCTGTTCCTGGTGCTCGGCCTGCTGGCGATCTTCGGCGTGCTGCCCGACACGGACGCGCCCGGCCTGTCCAACCTCACGGGTGACGGCGGTTTCCTTCCCAAGGGCATGGACGGCTTCATCATCGGACTCCTCGCCTCCGTCTTCGCGTACGGCGGTCTGGAGACCGTCACCATCGCGGCGGCCGAGTCCGAGAACCCGGTGCAGGGCGTCGCGAAGGCGGTCCGTACGGCGATGTGGCGCATCGCGGTCTTCTACATCGGCTCGATGGCGGTCATCGTCACGCTGGTCCCCTGGGACGACCCGAAGGTCGCCGAGGTCGGTCCGTTCTACGCGATGCTCGACCACCTGGGCATCGGCAGCGCCGCGCAGATCATGAACGTGGTCATCCTCATCGCCCTGCTCTCCGCGATGAACGCCAACATCTACGGCGCGTCCCGCATGGCCCGCTCGCTGGTCGCCCGCGGCCAGGGCCCGTCCGTGCTCGGCAAGATCTCCTCCGGGGTGCCGCGCAACGCGGTGATGTTCTCCTCGGTCTTCGGCTTCCTGTGCGTGCTGCTCAGCTACTGGCGTCCTGACGACGTCTTCCCCTGGCTGCTGAACATGATCGGCGCGGTGATCTTGGTCGTGTGGATCTTCATCGCGGCCTCCCAGCTGATCCTGCGCCGGCGCACCGAGCGGGAGGCGCCCGAGACGCTGGTCGTCCGAATGTGGTTCTTCCCGGTCGGCACGATCGTCGCCCTCGCGGCCATGGTGGGCATCTTCCTGCTGATGCTGCGCCAGCCGGACACCCGGGACCAGCTGCTGGCCACGGGAGCGCTGACGGTGGTGCTGATCGGCCTCGGCCTCCTGCGTCAGCGGCGGCGTGGCAACGACGGCCCCGGCGCCGGCGACGGTACTGGGGCCGGGACGGGCGACGGCACCGGCACCGCGGCCGAGATCCCGGCGCAGCGGCAGCGGTAGATCGCGGCAGCAGTTCCCGCACGGACCCTACGAACGCCGGGCTCCTCCTCGTACGATCGGGGCGGAGCCCGGCGTCTCGGCTTCCGGTGCCCGGTTCCGGCGCGGCGCGCATCCGTGGCCGACAGGACATCGCGGGGCCCCGCGCCGTACCCCGGGCCGTCACCCGCGCTCGCTTCCGTGATGGCTCACCCACCCGAGGAGCCGTCATGTCCGTTGCCCCCAGGCGTCGTTCGATCCTCCTGGCCACCGCCGCCGTCACCGCGGCGGCCACCGCTCCGGCGGTCGCGTCCGCCCCCGCGGGCCCGCGCCCGCCCCGCCCCTCCGGTCCGCTCGTCATCGGCCACCGCGGGGCGGCGGGCTGGCGGCCCGAGCACACCGCCGACGCGTACACCTATGCCGTACGGGCCGGGGCCGACTGGATCGAGCCGGACCTCGTGCCGACGGCGGACCACGTCCTGGTCGTGCGGCACGAGAACGAGATCGGCGGGACGACGGACGTCGCCGACCGCCCGGAGTTCGCCGGCCGCCGCACCACGAAGACGGTCGACGGCAAGGCGGTGACCGGCTGGTTCACCGAGGACTTCACCCTGCGCGAGCTGAAGACGCTGCGCACGGTGGAACGGCTGCCGCTGGTCCGGAACCGCAACACGGTCTTCGACGGGCGGGGCCGGGTGATGACGTTCCAGGAGGTCGTGGACCTGGCCCGGCGGCTGTCGCGGGAGTCGGGCCGGCGGATCGCGGTGTTCCCGGAGACGAAGCACCCGACGTACTTCCGCTCGATCGGGCTGCCGCTGGAGGAGGAACTGATCCGGGTGATCCGCCGCAACCGGCTGACCGCCCGGGACTGCGTCGTCCAGTCCTTCGAGCCGTCCAGCCTGCGCCGGGTGGCCGCCGTCCGCCTCGGCCTCCCGCTGTGGCAGGCGCTGGGCACGAGCGGCGGCCCGTACGGGCACGGGATCACCTACCGGGACATGATGACCCCGGCCGGGCTGCGCGAGATCGCCTCGTACGCGGACTGGATCGGCCCGGACAAGTCCTCGCTGGTCCCGCCGAACACCCTGCTGGCGGACGCGCACGCGGCGGGCCTGAAGGTGGGCGCGTACACCTTCCGGGCGGAGAACCAGTACCTCCCGGCCGCGTACCGCCGGGGCAGTGACCCGGGTGCCTTCGGCGACGCGTTCGCCGAGTACGCCTTCCACTACGGGCAGGGCGTGGACGCGGTGGTGACGGACTTCCCGGACATCGCGGTGCAGGCCAGGGACGACCTGCGGGGGTAACGGGCGGCCGACGACGGAGCTCAAGCGAAGCGTCCGGGCCGGCCGCCCCTTCTCAACGGATGGTGCGCCGGCTCGCCGTGGTCTTCTTGACCGCCTTCTTGGCGGTCTTCTTCGCCGGCGTCTTCTTCGCCGGGCCGGGCAGCGCCGTCTTCTTGGCGGGGGTGCGCTCGGCGGCGGCCCGCTTCGGGGACGCGGCTTCGGCCGCCGCTTCCTCGGTGTCGGCGCCGGCGTTCGACAGGGCGCCGGAGCTGGACTCCAGGTGGGCCCGGACGAACCACTGGAACTGCTCCAGGCCGCGCAGGTGCTCGATGAGCAGGTCCTCGGTGACGGGGTCGATCTCGCCGGCCTTCTCGACCGCCGCACGGTGGTCCTCGATGATCCCGGTGTAGACCAGGTCCAGGGCGCCGAGGTGGGCGATGGCGTCAGCGCGACCGACGCTGTAGTCGTCCCAGGTGCGCTCCTTCACCAGGGCGCCCGGGGTGCCGTTCGGCTCGCCGCCGAGGGCGGAGATGCGCTCGGCGGCGGCGTCGGCCATGTCCCGTACGGCGGCGGTCTGCGGGTCGAGCATCTCGTGGACGGCGATGAAGTGCGGCCCGACGACGTTCCAGTGGATGTGCTTGAGGGTGAGCGCGAGGTCGTTGAGCGCGTGCAGGCGCAGCGTCAGGAGGTCGATGACCTGGCGGCCCTCGTCGACGCCGAGGCCGGGGACGGTGTAACGGGGGGTGCGTGCGGGGGACATGGGGCTCCTGTTCCTGTGTACATCGATCGGGGTGGCTTCTCGGTGCGTGAGGCCGGGGGTCTAACCGGCGTCCCCGGTGCCTCCTTCGGTCGGGGTCGCGCCGGGGCGCTCCCCGCCGGGCCGGACGGGGCCGGCCGCCGCGCGGATGCTCTCCCGTGCGGCCTCGGCGACCGCGCGGGGCGTGATGCCGAACTCCTCGTACAGGCGCTGGTAGGGGGCGGACGCGCCGAAGTGCTCCAGGCTGACCATGCGGCCCGCGTCGCCCACCACGTCCCGCCAGCCCTGGGCGACGGCCGCCTCGACGCTCACCCGGGCCCGGGCCCCGGGCGGCAGCACCTCGTCCTGGTAGGCGTACGGCTGGTCGGCGAACCACTCGCGGCAGGGCATCGAGACCACCCGCGCGTCGACCCCGTCGGCGGCCAGCAACTCCCGCGCCTCCAGGGCGATGTGCACCTCGGAGCCGGTGCCGACGAGGATGACGTCCGGGGTGTCGCCGCGGCTGTCGGCGAGGACGTAACCGCCCCGGGCGGCCCCCTCGGCGGATGCGTACGCGCCGTCGCCCTCCCCCCGTTCCAGGACCGGCAGCGGCTGACGGGTCAGGGCGAGTCCGGCGGGCCGGTCGTGGTGCTCCAGGACCGTGCGCCAGCAGACGGAGGTCTCGTTGGCGTCGGCGGGCCGTACGACGTCGAGGCCGGGGATCGCGCGGAGGGCGGCGAGCTGCTCGACGGGCTGGTGGGTGGGGCCGTCCTCGCCGAGGCCGATGGAGTCGTGAGTCCAGACGTAGGTGGCCGGCAACTTCATCAGGGCGGCGAGCCGGACGGCCGGGCGCATGTAGTCGCTGAAGATCAGGAACGTACCGCCGTAGGGGCGGGTGAGGCTCTGGAGCGCGATGCCGTTGAGGATCGCGCCCATGGCGTGCTCGCGGATGCCGAAGTGGAGCGTGCGGCCGTACGGGTTGCCCGGGAACTCGCCCGTCTGCTTCCCCTCCGGCACGAAGGACGGCTCGCCCTCCATGGTGGTGTTGTTGCTGCCCGCGAGGTCGGCCGAACCGCCCCACAGCTCGGGCAGCACGGGGGCCAGCGCGGTGAGCACATCGCCGGAGGCCTTGCGGGTGGCGATGCCCTTGGGGTCGGCGTCGAAGACGGGGAGGCTGTCGGTCCAGCCCTCGGGGAACCTCTGCTCCCGCAGCCGGTCGAGGAGTTCGGCGCGCTCGGGGTGGGCGGAGCGCCACTCCTGATAGCCGGGCTCCCAGGCGCGGTGGGCCTCCGCCCCACGCTCGACGACCGCGCGGGCGTGCTCCAGTACGTCGTCCTCGACGGTGAAGTCGGCGTCCGGGTCGAAGCCGAGCAGCTTCTTGGTCGCGGCGACCTCGTCGTCGCCGAGCGCGGAGCCGTGGGCCTTGCCGGTGTTCTGCTTGGTGGGCGCGGGCCAGCCGATGATCGTGCGCAGCAGGATCAGGGAGGGCCGGTCGCTCTCGCCCTTCGCGGCCTCGACGGCGGCGAGCAGGGCGTCGACGTCCTCGACGTAGTCGCCGGTCCGGGTGAAGTCGACCGTCTGGACGTGCCAGCCGTACGCGGCGTAGCGGGCGGTGACGTCCTCGCTGAACGAGATGTCGGTGTCGTCCTCGATGGAGATGTGGTTGGAGTCGTAGAAGACGATCAGGTTGCCGAGCTCCTGGTGTCCCGCCAGTGAACTGGCCTCGCTCGTCACGCCCTCCATCAGGTCGCCGTCGGAGGCGACGACGTACACATGGTGGTCGAAGGGGCTCGTGCCGGCCGCCGCGTCGGGGTCGAGGAGGCCGCGCTCGCGGCGGGCCGCCATGGCCATGCCGACGGCGGAGGCGAGCCCCTGCCCCAGCGGGCCGGTGGTGATCTCGACGCCCCGGGTGTGGCGGTACTCGGGGTGGCCGGGGGTGCTGGACCCCCAGGTGCGCAGCGCCTCCAGGTCCGACAGCTCCATGCCGTACCCGCTCAGGTACAGCTGGATGTAGAGGGTCAGGCTGGAGTGCCCGCAGGACAGGACGAAGCGGTCCCGGCCGAGCCACTGGTCGTCGGCCGGGTCGTGCCACATGACCTGCTGGAACAGCAGGTACGCCAGCGGGGCCAGGCTCATCGCGGTGCCCGGGTGGCCGTGGCCCGCCTTCTGCACGGCGTCGGCGGCCAGCAGCCGGACGGTGTCGACGGCGCGGACGTCGAGCGGCCCCCAGCCCGCCGCCTCCGCCAGGGGCGGGGCCAGCTTCGGATCGCGGCCACGGTCCGGGCCGGCCTGCGCTTCGGGGGCGTTGGGGGGTGCCATCAAGTCCTCCTGGTCGGTGGGGCGGGCGGCGAGCGGCACACCTGCGGTTCCCGGCCCCGAGCCGCCCGGCTGCATGGCCGAGTCCCCCGGGAAACGGCGTCCAAACCTGGGCGACGGCGGGGAGAGGCAGGGGAGACAACGGAACGCCTTTATAGCAAGAAAAGGGAAGATAATAGGACACCCGGCGAGAGCCAGAGGCTCACCATGTCGAAGAAACCGCCTCGGCATGGTGAGGGGTCGAGCAGATTCACGGGCGAGGGGCAGCACGGCCGGTCCCCCGATGTCGACGAGGAATCCCAGCAGGCCGGCCAACCCCAGCGCGCACCGCTCCTTCCACCCGGACACCTACGCCCCGGGGCCGGGCCCGCCCCGCCGCGCCGCAGGTCCTAGGCCGAAGGGCTGATCACTTCGCGGCCCCTCCTGCTGTTAGCCTGCTCCCAGATTGCTCCTGCATATAGGTTGCAATAACAACTGGACGGCATTCCCAGCAGTCGGAGGGTTCGAACCATGGCCACGTACACGCTCCCGGAACTCCCGTACGACTACGCGGCGCTCGAACCGGTCATCAATCCGCAGATCATCGAGCTGCACCACGACAAGCACCACGCCGCGTACGTCAAGGGCGCGAACGACACCCTGGAGCAGCTGGAAGAGGCCCGCGACAAGGAGGCCTGGGGAGCGATCAACGGCCTCCAGAAGAACCTCGCGTTCCACCTCTCCGGCCACATCCTGCACTCGATCTACTGGCACAACATGACCGGCGACGGCGGCGGCGAGCCCCTCGCGACGGACGGCGTGGGCGACCTCGCCGACGCGATCACCGAGTCCTTCGGCTCCTACGCGAGCTTCAAGTCCCAGCTGACGAAGGCCGCGGCCACCACCCAGGGTTCCGGCTGGGGCGTGCTCGCGTACGAGCCCGTGAGCGGCAAGCTGATCGTCGAGCAGGTCTACGACCACCAGGGCAACGTCGGCCAGGGCTCGGTCCCGATCCTGGTCTTCGACGCCTGGGAGCACGCCTTCTACCTGCAGTACAAGAACCAGAAGGTGAACTTCATCGAGGCGATGTGGCAGGTCGTCAACTGGCAGGACGTGGCCAAGCGTTACGCGGCCGCCAAGGAGCGCGAGAACGTACTGCTGCTCGCCCCCTGACCCGATGCGACGTGACGTCGGCGCACCACAGACGTCCTGCCTCGTGATCGTCTTCTCAACCTTCACCACGGCAGGCGGATGAAAGAAGAGCCCCCGCGAGGACATGACTC